>JAYSRS010000198.1:0-16313 GCA_043720935.1 Saprospiraceae bacterium | reverse complement strand
CGCACTCAAAACCCTTTGTCATTCAGAAGGAACAAAACTCTTTTTAAAGCCACGATTTAAAATATTTCCCGTCGTCAATATCCAAGGCTTGTTGCGTCACTTTTAGCGGGCGAAAAGTGTCCACCATGACGGCGAGTTCATCTGTTACGGTTTTGCCGATGCTGCGTTCCATTGCCCCAGGATGTGGGCCGTGTGGAATGCCGCCAGGATGCAGCGACATGATGCCAGGGGCAATGTCATTTCGACTCATAAAATCGCCAGCTACATAATAAAGCAGTTCTTCGGAGTCAATATTTGAGTGGTTGTAAGGTGCGGGAATTGCTTTTGGATGATAGTCATATAAACGTGGGCAAAACGAACAAACCACAAACGCTTTCGTCTCAAACGTCTGATGCACGGGCGGCGGCTGATGCACACGGCCCGTTATCGGCTCAAAATTGTTGATAGAAAACGCGTAAGGGAAATTGTAACCGTCCCAACCGACCACATCAAACGGATGATAAGCGTAGGTCAGTTGGTGCAAAATGCCTTGTTTTTTGATTTTTATCAAGAAATCACCTTGTTCATTGTGCGTTTCAAGGCCCGTCGGCAGCGTCAAATCACGTTCGCAAAAGGGGGAATGTTCCAACAACTGACCAAATACATTGCGGTAGCGTTTCGGCGTATAAATCGGATGCGTTGATTCGAGATAAAACAGGCGATTGTCGGGCGTATCAAATTCAATTTGGTAAATCATTCCTCTTGGAATGACCAGATAATCGCCGTATTCAAAGTCAATATTGCCCAAAAGCGTTCGTAAAGTCCCCGTTCCGCGATGTACAAAGAGTAATTCGTCCGCATCGGCATTTTTGTAAAAATAGGTATCAAGCGACGTTTGCGGGGCAGCAACACCTATAATAACGTCCGAATTGAACAACAACGGCGTCCGACTGTCCAAGAAATCGGCGGTCGGTGGCACGTTAAATCCAATGAATTTGCGCGCCGTTATGTTGTGTTCAACCGCCGCAACGGGTCGAACATCAAGGCTTCCTAAAATGCTTGACACTTGCGTCGGACGGTGAATGTGGTACATCAGCGACGACATACCGTCGAAGCCGACTGTACCGAACAGTTGTTCGTAATACAAGCCGCCGCCGTTCGGTTTCTCAAATTGCGTGTGGCGTTTTGGCGGAATTTTGCCAAGTCGGTGATAAATAGGCATTGAAATAAGGTTTTATTTTGTTAAAAAATTGGGACAAAAGTAGGGTAGGAGCGTGTAAAAAATGATTTACGTTCAGGGAACTTTGAAAGTTCCCCGAACGTTTTAGACTTCCTCAGTATTTCCATAGAAAACAAGCATAAGTAAATAAATTTTTAAGGAAAACGCGTAATTTTGTCAAAAATTTAAAAGCGATGACAACAGAAATCATTACGGTTAGGCCGAAAGTTAGGATTCCAGAACCTAAAATGTTGACGTATGACGATTACGTTCGGCTCACACCGCCCGATAGTGGCAACTATGAATTACACAATGGTAAAATTATTTACATAGCAACGCCTATTCCGCAACACCAATTTTTCTCCAACAATTTGACAGCTAATTTAACAATTTATCTTCGAAAAAATAAATTAGGTCGCGCCATCTCAGCACCAATGGATACGGTTTTTACGCTGTATGACACCCTTCAGCCCGACATTCTCTTTTTAGGTACTGACCGCTTGCATTTGATTGGCAACAAAAAGATTGAAGGTGCGCCCGATTTAGTCGTCGAAATACTGTCGCCATCCAATGCGCCCAAAGAAATGGGGTATAAAAAATTGGTCTATGAAATGAGTAATGTGCGGGAATATTGGGTCGTTAATTTGGTCAAAAAAACGTTGGCCCAATACGAAAACGTAGAAGGGGAATTTATGATGCGCCGCGTTTTTCAAGAAAAAGATACCTTAACATCGTTGATAATTGAAGGATTTGAAACCAAAATGAGTGACCTTTTTGAATAATTGTACGATGTAAATACACATGGCCGTGTGTATCTACGTTTGATACCCCCTCAGTATTTTATCCGAAAACAAACAAAAAGGCCAATAAGCGTTGCTTATTGGCCTTTTTCATTATTCTAAACGTCGTCGAGGTTAAAAACCTCGACGACGTTGTAGGACAAAATTATTGCTTTACAAAACGCGTCACATCGCCGTTTACTTTAACGAAATACGCACCTGAAGGCAACGAAGAGACGTTAAAAGGGAGAAGATTTGCGCCTTTGTTAACCGTTACGCTTTGCGATAAAACAACGCGGCCCATCAAATCAGATACTTGAACAAGCGTTGTTGAAGCCTCTGTCGCATTCACGTCAACGCGCAATACATCGCGGGTAGGATTCGGATAAACAGCGATTTTAGTATCGTTTTTGCCCGAAAAATTAACCGAAACAACTTTACTCAACGTCGCTGCACCGTTGTAATCAACGGCTTTTAAACGGTAATAATTGACACCCGAAAGCGGTGCAACGTCCGTAAATGTGTAGTTTTTAGCGGCTGCACTGTTGCCCGAACCTTTCACTTCGCCGATAGGGGAGAAGTCCGTCGCGTTTGAAGCGCGTTCGATTTGGAAAAGGGCGTTGTCTTTTTCGGAGGCGGTTTGCCAAGAAAGAAGGCTTGTGTTTCCTTTGACTTTTACGTTAATATCAGTCAATTCAGCCGACAATGCGTTTTGATTAGCCACTGTAAAAGGTGAAAACGTTGTAAAACCCGAAGCAGTTGCCGTGTAAGGGCCAGCACCAGCGATAGTTGCTAACTTGTAAGAATCCCAAATTGAGCCGTTAAAATGAGCGATTTCAGTAGGATTTGCCCGAAAAAATGCCCCTCCTTCACTTCCCAAGGGCCATTCAAAAGTCAAATTAGCATTATTGCCTGTTCCTACTGAGGGGGTTACATTCCATTCAAGTTGTACCATTTTTGTGGGTGCAACAGGCGTTCCAGAGAATGTTGTACCCACTTTTACGGAGAAATCACGCGCGGCAACAGTATTATTGACAGTTGCAGGGGCGTAAGTGCTGGCTGTGCCAACTGGGAAACTTTTAGAACCCGTGAAATTGGATTGGGTAAATTTACCTGCTGTTCCATTAGTTACAATATAGTTACTAGATGAAGGGGTGCCTAATATTGACCCAGTTGAATTTTGCGTTAATTCATGCTCACCCAATGTGATTCTCCCTGCGGTCAATGTCAAGTCGTTGTCAACAATAAGGGCACGACTGAGCGTAAGCCCCGCAGCATTATTCATAATCATAAAGTCAATAGTAGTAGCGGCTGAACCATTAAGGGTTTGTGCAGTTGTACCATTGAACGCAACAACACGCTCATTGCACGTGAAAGTACCGTTGTTTGTGAAATTACCACCGATAAAAAGGTCAGCTCCACTCGCTGTTGAAAGGCTTAATGTAGTGCCACTTCCAACTGTCACATTTCCGGTGACAGTTAAGTCGCTAGTCGTTGTTCCAGAGCTTATAGTCCCATTGTTGACATTCAAGTTTCCGTCTATTGTCCATGTGCTTGTATTGGCACGTGTTATTGTTTGTGATGCACTATTCATAGTGAAATCATAAACATTTATATCTCCAAAAGATCCATTTGAAGCCGTCAATGGTTGTGTAAAAGAGTTTCTTGCAACAGGGCTTGTAGAAGACCCATCCGTAGTACTTGACACGGTAAAATAGCGAGGAAGACCATTAGAGTTTGCATTTACGTCACCGCCGCTGTAATTATCAACTGGTACTGGGCTATACATACCATTATTGTAAGAAATATAGCCCATCCAATTAAAAGCTGCTGGTCTTGCGCCACCATTAATAGAGCCTAGTATTCTTGACCATGACACTCTGAACTCCCGTCTGTCATCTCCGCCATTACCATTACCATTGTTATTTGAGGAATAATGACCGTCTGTATTACTTGTATAGTCATCACTTGAACCATTCAATCCGCCGTTACCACTTGCAACTGAAGTCCAACCACCAGAGCCATTTCTGCGTAATATTTCTCGGTAGCCACTGTGCACATAGATACAGATATCTGCTCTGAATGGCAAGTTAGGAGCAGATGTGTAGCCATCCTGTTGTTTAAGCCAACCAAAGTACCATCTGCATCTGTACCGCCATTGACGGTAGGAAGCGGGTCAACATCCAAATAGATACTAACAGGCTCGCCTTGATTTGCATCTTTAACAAATACAAATAAATCTGTATTGTTCCATGTCATGTACCAAGTTGGTGTTCCTGAAACATAGTTAGTTGGGTAAAGCCCCCCACCGTCGAGACTAGCATCAATCGTAGGTGTGGTAAACTGGGCAAATCCCGTAGAAATTGCGAATGAGAAAATAATAAGTGTAAATAATTTTTTCATAATTACTAATTGTTTAATTTAAAAAAGATGTGATAAAAAAAGATATTTTTGAAAAATGGCCTAAGATACTGAGGGGTCTTTATCGCGTTAATTTATGTACGGAATGATTAAAGTAACAGTTTTTACTTCCTTAGTGTAAATGGCACAACAAAATTACGCTTAGTTTTTGATTTACAAACAAAACGCATATTTTTTTTTATAAAATCAAAATAAAAAGACTGTTTTTTGCTTGTCACGTATCGGTCGAAATGCAGATAAATATTTGTTGCACCACACGGGATACTTTTCACGCATTTTTTTAGGAAATGTTTATCTTTGCCTTAAATAGTTATAAAATATGCGTAGTTTTAATACATCAGGGCCCAATATTTTGGAAAAACATTATACGATTCTTCGTTTAGATATTGTCGAAGAAGGGGCAAAAAAGATACACGACGAGCGTTATTTCACGATTTGGGCACCGCGCCAAACGGGAAAAAGCACGTATTTTCGTTTGCTTGCCGATAGGCTCGAAACGGAAGGTTACAAGGTGGCGTATGTCAATTTTGAAAATTTTAGAGAAGCAAGCCTTAAAGATTTTTTGATTCGATTGAACAATCATTTGACACATTATTGGGGCATTCCGTTTGAGCAAACGACTTTGGCAAGCATTTTTGAACAAATTGAAAGTATTAAGCACCTTAAATTAGTGCTTATTATTGACGAAGTGGAAGGCATTAATTCTGAATTTTTTGGTCAGTTTTTGCACACTATTCGCAATGCCTATCATTCGCGCTCAAATCACGGGCTTAAATCGGTTGTTTTGGTTGGTGTGAGCAATATCGTAGGCGTCGTTCAAGACAATGCAAGTCCTTTTAATATTGCAGATAATTTGAATGTGCCTTATTTTACAAATGAAGAATCCTTAGAATTATTTGGCCAACATGAAACCGAAACGGGGCAATTATTCGACCCCTCAGTAAAAAAGAAAATTTCGGAGATTACGGCAAATCAGCCAGGCTTAGTGAACGGTTTTGCGCAACTTTTGGTGGATAATCACCCTAAAAAACAATTGATTACGTATGATGATTATTTAGAAGTTGAAAATTGGTATTTGAAAAAAGGAATGGATAAAAACGTGGCTAACATTGTCAATAAAGCCAAAAAATACCGCCCGTTTGTTGAGCGTTTGCTGTTTACAGAAGCCAAAATAGATTTTCAGATATACCGCGAAGACATTAGAGAACTTTATGTGAACGGCATCATTACGTATGACGCCAACGATTTTGTTGCCTTTCGTGTGCCTTTGTATCAGAAGTGTTTATATGCTGCTTTTTATCCTTATATGAATGGCGAAGGCGACCGTATTCGGGGTTATGTGGACATTGACACTTTTTTGTTGCCGCACGGTCGTTTGGATATTGAAAAAATAATTAGGAATTATAAGGAGTATGCGAACCGCAAGGGCTTTCGTTTTTTTAGAGAAAAAGCCCCCGACGGCACGTATGTCTCCTTGAAAGAAGCGGCTTTGATGTACAGTTTTGATACGTACATAAACGCCTTGATGATTCTCGTTGGTGGTAAAACGTATCTTGAACCGTCCGTTGCTTTAGGACGTAGTGATATGGTTATCAATGCTTTAGGTTATGAATACGTCGTGGAAACAAAAGTATATAGCGATACCGTGCAATTTGCGGAAGGCAAAATTCAGTTGGCTTATTACATTAAAAAATTGGGCTTAACGACGGGTATTTACTTGGTTTTTGTTCGTTCGACAATTACAAATGAAAAAATAAAAGAAGGGATTAACATCATTGACGGCGTTGAAATCAAAACGCACATTGTCAGATATGACTTAAAAACGGATTTTAAACTGCCCAAAGATGTAGATAAATACGACGATGATGCCGATTAGAAGTAATAAACATGAATCATCCCGAATTTTCTAACATAGAAAATTCGGGATTTTTTATGTCCCAAAACGTCATAAGTGCCTAAAAAAATGTGACCTAATTCTACTATTTCGGTCTGATTAGTATAAAATTTAAAAAAGAGCATTACCTTTGCCGCATTAAAAGAACAAATCAGAAATCAGCGATGGAAAATATAAAACAATTAGACGCCGCTTTGTCGGGCAAATCAATCATTGAGCAGCTCATCTTTTTGGCGGCAACTTATCCAAACGAAGTGACTTTTTCAACGAGTTTTGGCCTAGAAGACCAAGTTATTACGCATTTTATTTTTGAAAACAAGTTGCCCATTCGCGTTTTTACGTTGGATACAGGCCGCAATTTTCAAGAAACGTATGCAACTTGGAGTAAAACGTTCATTAAATATGGTCAAGAAATTGAAGTTTTTGCGCCAAATACTGAGGGGGTCGAAAAATTAGTTAGAACCAAAGGGCCGAACAGTTTTTATGAATCTGTCGAAAATCGGAAGGAATGTTGCTATGTCCGGAAGGTCGAACCACTCGGACGGGCATTGAAGCATCAAAAAATTTGGATAACAGGGATTCGCGCTGAACAATCAGCTAATCGCTTGGATATGAAGCACTTAGAGTGGGATGGCGGTCATCAATTAACAAAATTTCATCCATTATTCAATTGGACTTTTGACGAAACGAAGGCATTTATTAAGAAAAATGGTATTCCGTACAATCCTCTGCACGATAAAGGTTTTGTCTCCATCGGTTGCGCCCCATGTACGCGAGCAATTGCAGAAGGCGAAGATTTTAGGGCAGGGCGTTGGTGGTGGGAAGATGCTTCCAAAAAAGAATGTGGCTTGCACGCCGCTTAAAATGGTATTACGGACTTTAGTCCGTAAGTGTTTAAAAATTCACGGACTGAAGTCCGTGATACTATTGACAATCAATTAATTATCAAATATTTATGACGTACAAATTAGATTATCTCGACCAGTTAGAAGCCGAGGCCATTCACATTTTACGCGAAGTTGCGGGGCAGTTTGAACGCCCCGCTTTACTTTTTTCGGGCGGCAAAGACTCGATTGTTTTGGCGCACTTGTCGTTGAAGGCGTTTCGGCCTGGCAAGTTTCCCTTTCCGTTAGTTCACATTGACACGGGGCATAATTTTCAAGAAGTTTTGGATTTTAGAGACAATTTGGCCGCCGAATTTGGTGAAAAACTCATCGTCCGCCAAGTGTTAGACAGCATCAAAAAACACAAACTTCAAGACGCAAAAGGTAAATTTCCAAGCAGAAATGCCCTTCAAACCTACGCATTGTTGGATGTAATCGAAGAATTTGAGTTCGACGCATGTATCGGTGGTGCGCGCCGCGACGAAGAAAAAGCCCGCGCTAAAGAACGCATTTTCAGTCACCGCGATGAATTTGGTCAATGGGACCCCAAAAAACAACGCCCCGAATTGTGGAATATCTACAACGGTCGCCTTGAAAAAGGGGAAAATATGCGTTGTTTCCCGATTTCAAATTGGACAGAATTGGACATTTGGCACTACATAAAACGTGAAAAAATCCCACTGCCTTCGATTTATTTCGCCCACGAACGCAACTGCATTCGTACTGAGGGGGGGCAATTGTTGGCAATCACGGAGCATATTCAATTGGAACAGACGGATGATATTGTCGTCAGAAACGTCCGTTACCGCACCGTCGGCGATTCGACTTGTACGGCAGCCGTCGAAAGCGACGCGGCCACTTTGGACGAAATTATTGATGATATTTTAGTTGCCAAAATTTCAGAACGCGGGGCAACGCGCATGGACGACCGTATTTCAGAAGCGAGTATGGAAGATAGGAAGAAAAATGGGTATTTTTAAAGACAATTACGCCAATTCAAGAGCTAAAAAATCACCCGATTTTAGAATAAAAATTGTACGAAATGGATTGAGAATCAATAAATCAAGGTCGCCTGTGACGATATATTGAGCATCGGCGGCGACAGCAAGTTCTAAGAATTTATTGTCTTTGGGGTCTCTGCAATCGGTAATTGTTTCCGTTATTTCATAAGAAATAGCTTTTTGTTTTACCGTTTCAATGAAAGCCAAACGTTGTATTTTAGGAATATATTTATCAAATTTGGAACGATTTACCACTTCGGTCAATTCTGCCCAAGTTGCTTCTGATGCAACAATTTGATGCGCGTTTATTGCTCGATTGAAAGCTTGTCGAGCAATAGTATTGAGGAAAACACAAAGCACTAACGATAGTGTTTGTATCTAAAACTATTATTAAATTTTTCATCAATCAGGTTTTTCATTAAGTATTTCTTCAAGTATTTCAGGCGTTAATCCCCGTTTTTGAGCGCGAAAACCGATATAATCCATCAATTCCATGGGGTTTATATTTCCATTTTCGTCAAACATACCTGTAACAAGGTTCGCTACAACACCTTTCTGTTGCGTCGTCATTTTTTGAAAAATTTTAGCTTGCGGCGTCGGCAAGTCAAGCGTAATAGATTGAGTAGCAGTCATTTTTATTAAATTTTAAGCAAAATAAACCTTTTTTAATTTATAAACCAATTTTTCATCAAAAATACTGAGGGGCCTAAAAGTGATAAGTGGAAAGTGAAAAATGATAAGTTGTATCACACCATTTTCACGCATGCCCAACTTATCACTTATCACTTATCACTTATCACTTATCACTTATCACTTATCACTTTTTAACATGGATATTCTAAGATTTATAACCTGCGGTAGCGTTGACGACGGCAAAAGCACCTTAATCGGTCGTCTTTTATTCGATTCGCAAGCCGTTTCGCTTGATATTTTAAACGCGATTGAACGCCAAACGAAGGACAAAACGAATGGTCAAATTGACCTTTCGTTGTTGACCGACGGACTACGGGCGGAGCGTGAACAAGGCATTACGATTGACGTGGCCTATAAATACTTTACGACAAAAACCCGTAAATTCATCATCGCCGACGCGCCAGGTCATGTGCAATATACACGTAATATGGTTACGGGCGCGAGCAATGCAGACTTGGCGATTGTGCTGATTGATGCGCGACTTGGTGTGATTGAACAGACACGCCGACACTCGCTTATTGTCTCGCTTTTGGGCATTCCTAACATTGTGGTTGCGGTAAACAAAATGGATTTGGTCGGTTTTGACCCCTCAGTATTTGAACAAATTAAAGCTGATTATACGGTGATTGCGGACAAATTGGGCATAAAAAGCCCCATTTTTATCCCAATGTCGGCTTTAAATGGCGATAATGTGGTGGATAAATCGGACGCTTTAAGTTGGTTCGAAGGCGGTACTTTGTTGGAACATTTGGAGTCGGTGAATGTGGCTTCTAACGTCAATTTAGCCGATGCGCGCTTTCAAGTTCAGTACGTTATTCGCCCAAAATCGGATGAATTGCACGATTATCGCGGCTATGCAGGGCGCATTCAAAGCGGTATTTACAAGACGGGCGATAGGGTAGTGGTGCTGCCTTCTGGCATCGAAACAACGCTGTCTGCTATTGAAATGAATCTAAATAAGGTCGAAACAGCTTTTGCGGGTCAATCAGTTGTCTTACATTTGTGCGACGATATTGATATTTCACGCGGAGATTCCATTACGGTTGTTGGTGATGGGCTTCAGACTTCAAACTTTAAACTTCAAACTTTAAACGAGATTTCAGCCACTTTATGCTGGTTTGACGAGCGCAATCCGCTTGTGGAAGGCTCAAAATTGTTGTTGCAAAACGGGTCGAATACTGTCAAAGCGATTGTCAAAGAAGTGAATTATAAGCTAGATATTTCAAATTTGGAGCAAGTTGAAGCGACCGAAGCACGACTGAATGACATCGTTAATGTCCGTTTAAAGACTGCAAAACCCGTTGTTTTTGACAATTATAAACAAAATCGGCAAACAGGCGCGTTTATTTTGGTCAACGAAAACAGTTGTAATACAGTGGCGGCGGGTATGATTTCGTAATAATTGTATCACGGACTTCAGTCCGTGAACGCCTAATAAGCCACGGACTGAAGTCCGTGATACCAAAACGACATGAAAAAATTAACCCTCGTAGGTGCAGGCTGTGGCGACCCCGATTTAATTACATTGAAAGGCGTCAAAGCCCTACAAAATGCCGATGCGATTCTGTATGATGCCTTAGCAAATGAAGAACTTTTGGCACATGCCCGACCCGATGCGGTTACGATTTTTGTAGGAAAAAGGCGTGGAAAACAAGGTTTTTTGCAAGAAGACATCAACAATTTGATTGTTGAATGCGTCGAAAAATACGGCAATGTGGTGCGATTAAAAGGCGGCGACCCGTATGTTTTTGGACGTGGATTTGAAGAAATTTTACACGCGCAACAACACGGCATCGAAACGGCTTACGTTCCCGGCATTTCAAGTGCGATTGCGGCAGCAGGTTTAGCGGGCATTCCCGTAACGCATCGCGGGGCGAGTCAAAGTTTTTGGGTCGTCACGGCAACCGCCGCCGATGAATCTTTGCCAAATGATTTAAGGCTCGCGGCACAATCGGAAGCAACCGTGATTGTTTTAATGGGTTTGGCAAAACTAAAGGAAATTGCCACCGTTTTTATCGAAAATGGTAAGTCGAATTTGCCCGTTGCCGTGATTCAAAATGGCTCTTTGCCAACTGAAAAAACGGCGATAGGGACAGTAAAAACCATTGCACAAATCATTGAAAATGAACAGATTACAGCACCTGCTATTTTGATTTTTGGCAATGTTGTAAATTTGAAATAAAGTGCATCAATAATTTCTGCTTTGGCGTTTTAAGTTGCGGCGTAGCTGCAAAATCTCGGTAACGCCAAACACATATAATCTGATTTTCATGCGGTGTAACCGCAAAACTGCCTGTTTCACGGTTACACCGCTAAGGAAATTGATTGTTCGTTGAGATATTACCAAGATTTGGCAGCTACGCCGCCGTGAAAAACTGAAGCAAAAATTCCTAAAAATGTACAATTTTTATTTTTTAAGTCGCTGATAATCAAGCTATTGTACATTGAAATTTGAAATATAAAATTTGAAATCTTGCTTGTTATGAATAATTCAGACAACCCGCTTTTGCCCGTCGGCCTCAATGAGCAAACGCTCGACAGCCTCACATCAAACCTCTCCGACCGTCAACTATTATGGTTGAGTGGCTATCTGTATGGTTTATCAAAAAATCAAAATACGACTTCTGTTAGTCAAAATGTTGCGACAGCAAATCAAATAGCACCCCCTCAGTATCAAGCCCAAATTCAGCCTCAAATTCCTTCAATTACTGTCCAAAAGCCCATAAAACTAACGATTCTATATGGTTCGCAAACGGGCAATTGCAAAAAAGCGGCTCAAATGACGGCGGCAAAAGCGGCGGCACGCGGCATCGAATCAACCGTTGTTGATATGACGGAATATTCTACTAAGTGTTTGAAAGAGGAGAAGCATTTGCTTGTCGTCGTCAGCACCTACGGCGAAGGTGAACCGCCTGCGGCGGCGGAAGAATTGCATGGATTTATATTGGGGAATCGTGCGCCAAAATTTTCTGATTTGCAGTTTTCTGTCTTGGCTTTGGGCGATAAAAGTTACACGCAATTTTGTCAAACAGGCATTGATTTTGATGAAAAACTAGAGAAATTAGGCGGAAAACGGGTGGTTTCGCGCATGGATTGCGATGTGGATTGGCACGACGATGCCGAAAAATGGGCGGATGAAGTGGTCGCAAAATTGGCTGCTGAAGTTTCAGCAAACGTCTCCGCAAATGTCTTGCAATTAGAAGGCGTCGGCCATTCTTACAACGGCAATGGCAACGGCTACGCGACCGCTTTTATGAAAGAAGCACCCCCTCAGTATGTTCCTGCTTTTGACCGAAAAAAGCCGTTTCATGCGCCAATTTTGGAGAAAATTCAACTAAACGGACGTGGTTCGACGAAAGAAACGTGGCACGTTGAATTGAGTTTGGAAGGTTCGGGCTTGCAATACGAAGCAGGTGATGCCTTAGCAGTGCTTCCTCAAAATTCAGAGCGTTTGGTGTCCGAAGTCTTGAAAGCAACAAAATTAGACCCCTCAGTATCGGTGAGTTTTGATGGTCAAAACAGCAATTTAGGCGACGTTTTGATGGAAAAAGCGGAGTTATCAGTCTTGAATCGGGATGTATTGAACCGTTATTTTGAATTAACAAAAAATGATAATTTAAAGCAAATTATTGCCGACCCAAAAGCCATTCAAAACTACGTTTATGGGCGTGATATTGTAGATTTGATAACAGAATTTCCAACAGATTTTACCCCCTCTGGTGGCAAGGGGGCGCAGTATTTAGCCGATATTTTGCGAAAAATGCCGTCTCGCGCCTACTCAATCGCGTCGAGCCTTGACGCACACCCCGACGAAGTGCATTTGACCGTCGGTGCAGTACGTTATTCGGCAAATGGCCGTAAAAAAGAAGGCGTTGCTTCCACGTTTTTAGCCGACAGAACGGATGACACAGTAAAGGTTTTTATCGAAAAAAATGAGTTTTTCAAGCTGCCAAAAGACCATAAAACGGACATAATTATGGTCGGGCCAGGAACGGGTATTGCGCCTTTCCGTGCTTTCGTAGAAGAACGTGCCGAGACAAATGCGTCGGGTAAAAACTGGTTGATTTTTGGGAATCCGCATTTTGAAACGGATTTTTTGTACCAAACAGAATGGCAGCAATATTTGAAAAAAGGTATTTTGAGCCGCCTCGATGTCGCTTTTTCACGCGACCAAGCAGAAAAAATCTACGTTCAGCACCGCATTTTACAAAAATCCAAGCAAATTTTTGATTGGTTAGAAAACGGCGCAAATTTCTATGTTTGCGGCGACAAAACGCGCATGGCGTTCGATGTTGAACGGGCTTTGGTGGCAGTTGCTGAAAAAGAAGGGCGTTTGTCAACGGAAAAAGCGGTTGAATATGTCAAAGGGTTGAAGAAATCGCGGCGGTATTTGGAAGATGTTTATTGATTTGTAGCACGGACTTCAGTCCGTGAATTAACTTATAATCCATTGATTTATAATTCATTGTACTAAAACATTATAATTAAAAAGAAACAACGCGGCGTGAAAGAAGGCCAAGAGTACGCCGTTTTGACCGCTACGATTGCGAAAGGTACGTTTGGATTGACGCCGACAGAACATAAAGACGTGAAAGGTTTAGAGCGACAGAACTTACGTGAACATAGGGCGCCTTTGGAGTTGATTTTGACCGCTTTTGGCGAAGAAGTGACTCGACGTATTACGATTAGAGAAGATGCACAAGGCTTTAATGAAAACCTCGATGCCGCACAGTAGGGTGGGGAAGTAGCAGGTGAAGCACGGCTGAATGCAGAGAAAAAATTGGGTGAAAAAGTGGTGTCGGAAGAAAACTATTTGAATTTAAGCCCTAAAAATGAGCAAAATCGCTTGGATTCTGACGAAAAAATGGGCTAAAATGCTTAAAATACTGAGGGGGTATAATTAGATATGAAAAGTTTACTGTGCCTATTTGGGCTATTTTTAACAGTAAATTTAACCGCACAAACAACGTATAAGCAAGCCTATTGGGTACGCTTTTTTGCAAAAATAAAATTGGATAGCAATTGGACTTGGTTGACGGAAGCCGATGAACGCCGCTTGATTTTGCCCGATAAACAGTTGCAATTTATCGCACATACGCACCTACATCGAAAAATTGGGCAAAATACTGAGGGGTCGCTTGGGGCCACTTTTTCAAGCGTTCGGCAAGGTGTGATTGATGTAAAAGAGTATCGTTTGTTTCAAGAATTATACATTTTTCAAAATTTAACGCCCAAATTGCGCTTGTCGCATCGGTTTAGACCTGAACAAAGGTGGTTTGAAAATGTCGAAAAAGGCAAGATTGCGGCGGGTTTTAACTTTAAATTTCGGATGCGTTATCGTCCACAATTGGATTTTAAATTAAATAAAAAATGGTCATTTAGAACGAACGCGGAAATTATGTATCATCAAGATAAATATGACCAATTTCGATTCTTTATGGCTAGTGAGTATCGTTTTAATCCAAAATTTTCAATGGAAATGGGTTATTTAAAAGTGAATCAACAAAGGGCGACAGGCGGTTTTTACGACAGAGATAATTTACGGACGACATTTTATTTTAATTTATAATATTGGTATCACGGACTTCAGTCTGTGAATGTTTTATTAATTCACAGACTGAAGTCCGTGATACAAAGTAGGAGTTATGATTTCCAAAAAAATGAAATACGCTTTAAAAGCCCTTATCCACATTGCAAATCAGCCCGACGGCTTTGCAAAAACGACGGATATTGCGGAAAAAGCGATGATTCCTAAGAAGTTTTTGGAGCAAATTTTATTGCAATTGAAGCACGGACGCATTATAAATAGTAAGCAAGGGAATGTTGGCGGCTTCTATTTTGCCAAAAACCCCAACACCGTTACGCTTGCCGATATTCACCGCTTAATTGACGGGCCAATTGCTTTGATTCCATGTGCTTCAAAAAATTATTATGAGCCTTGTGTGGATTGCACGAACGAAAAAACGTGTCGCATTCGCTTATCATTGATTAAAGTTCGAGATGAAACATTGAAGATTTTGGAACAAACGAGCATTGCGAATATGACGGAAAAGGAGGTGGTTTATGTGGGTGATTTTGAGATTTAAATAGCGATTAAGTATTTGGTAGTCAATTATTTATAAAAATAAAATGGGCAAGACACCCCTCAGTATCTCCCCATTTTTAGGGGAAATTGACGCATCTTTTGTAATTACTTAGCCGTAAGCCTCGGTTCTTCGATTAGTAGAAGGAAAGGGGGCGGTTTGTTCTTATTTTTTTGCAAAAAATAAAAATAAACCCATTTTTGGGCTTTTCGGCTAAGTAATTACCATTTTTCAAATAAAATGAGTCCATTTTTAAAGGCGATTCAACAATTTACCTTCTTGAATCAAACGTTTTTGGATAGATAGAACAAAGGCTTCTGTCTCCTCGACAAATTCTGCGATGTACGCGACAGTCCACTCACTTTCGATGAGTAATTTTTCAATCATGAGCGTGGCTTTCTTTTTTTCGCCTTTTTCAAGACCTTTTTCAAGACCTTTTTCAAGACCTTTTTGCTCGCCTTTTTCAAGACCTCTTTTTTCTCCTACTTGAACACCGTCAAGATAAAAAGGGTCTATTTCAAAATCAATATCAAATGAGATAGGCATTGTTCTTATTTTTTGTTGATAAATACGTTGCAATTTACGAAGCGAAGATAGTATGTGCAAATGAAAAGAGAATTTTTCAAAGTCTTTTTTTCGTTTTGTAACCGCTTTTAGGCGTGTAATGATTTTTTCCATCATGATTTCGGGCGTTTCGCCTTCAAAATCGCCTAAAATCGCCAAAATTACTTCTTGCGGAATGTTTGATTCTATGAAAGATTGCGCCTTGAAAATACGCCAATCGTATAACTCAAACTCAAAATACAATTTGGGTTCGTTGATATGATTAGCCATTGTAAGCGGGTCGTTGCCCATGTAAAAAACGACTTGCCGCACGGGAAGATGAAGCACCAATTTTACAAGATTGCGATAAAATAGCATTCTATCGGGCATCTGTTCATCGTTTGGCACTTGAAAATCAAACTGCGTCACGTAGTCTTCTGAGGGGTCGTCGTGACAAATTTTGAATAAGAAATCGGGTTCGCGCTCAATCGTGAATTGTAATTTATCTTTAACAATTTCGATGCGCCCATGGTCTAAATCTATACCCATTCGCCGTGATAATGGGGCAATTATGTAGGCTAAATTTTCTTTAATCAACTTGTCGTACTTGCCCATAGATGCTGATTGGTTTTAAATTGTCTCTGAAACAGTGATATTTTTATGAGCAAATATAAGGTAGCTAAATTAATCTAACAAATATTTTTAAACATAAAATTTGTTTTAAATTGTAGTTATTAAAAAGGTCACAACCCTTTGATTTTCAAAGTATTGTGACCCACCATCATTGCAAAAGATTATGTTTGCGTTTGTAAATAAT
>JAYSRS010000197.1:0-1934 GCA_043720935.1 Saprospiraceae bacterium | reverse complement strand
CGTTGCGCCGCAGTGTCGGGTGATACGTTGTATAAAATCAATGGGTCATACGTTTTGATGCCTCAAAGTTCGACCATTTTTATTGTGCCAAAACGCGGTCAAACGCTTGATATAAACGCCGATAATTTCGCTTTTTATCAACCGATTATTCAACGTTATGAAAAAACACAAGCGGGGATAATTGGCGATAAAATGTACATAAACAACCAAATTGGCCACAATTATACCTTTAAACAAGACTATTACTACGTTTTAGGCGACAATCCTTCGGACTCCTACGACTCGCGCAATTGGGGTCTAGTTCCTGCTGATTATGTCATTGGAAAGGCGTTGTTTGTGACAAAATGATAGGGACTTGTGAAAATATAGGCCCCTCAGTATAAAACCCAGAAAGCCCTATGAAACACGATGTTTCATAGGGCTTTTTTTGTCATTCAGAAGGAATCTCTATTGTGTACATTTTATACAATAGAGATTCCTTCTGAATGACAAAACACGTAGCAACAACCCCAAAATCCCTTATTTCGCCGTCACCCGCATCGAAATTCGACGATTTTTAGCGCGGCCTTCGGGCGTATCGTTGCTCGCTACGGGATTTTTGTCGCCATAACCTTCTGTTTCCACACGCGTTGCGGCTGTGCCTAATTTGACCAATTCGGCCATGACGTTTTTAGCGCGCTCGCCCGATAGTTTAAAATTAGAAGCAGCGTTGCCTACGTTGTCTGTGTAACCGCCAATTTTGATTTTGACATTTGGAAATGCCTTCATAATCGCTGCGGCATTGGCCAATTGTGCCGCCGATTCAGGTTTCAAAGTCGCTTTGCCTGTTTCAAACAGCAAACGGTCGAAATCGAACCAACGGGTTTTGCTCACCGTGTCTTTGCTTTGAATAAACGTGACCAAACCGTCTTCCAACGAGCCTTTTGGCACGTCTAAAACCGTACCGCCTGGCAAAGTCAATTTGAAGAGTTCACCAATTTTAGTAGCGACGTTGCTTGCAGCAGTTGTTGCGGCATCGGTAGCGGAACTTGCGGCGTTTTTAGTGGCGTCAACGGCTTTATCAACGACGGAAGTATCTACTTTTGGCGCGCTGCACGTTTTAAACGCGTACATACCGCCCAAAAGAACGGCTGCACCAATCAACCACGGCCAAAAATTCAAACCACCTGCTGTTTCTTCAACTGTGTTGCTGACGTTGCTTGCGGCTTTTGTCGCTGTATTGCTAACATTACTCACGGCATTACTCACGGCATTACTCGCCATATTATCGACGTTGCCGAAGCTCAAAAGACTGCCCATACCTGCTGGTAAAGCTGCCTTTACAAAATCAGATTGACCCGCCAAAAGGCTCATCAAACCCGAAGCACCCAAGCCGTTTGCCGACACTTGTTTGCCGATGCTGCCCATCAACATTGGCGCAACGAGGCTCAATAATGAAGAAGCTGAACCGCTTTTCATACCACTCACTTGGCCAATCAAACCCGTAATTGGGCCTAATTTGTCGCCCAAAAGCGATGTCAAAAGGCCGCTACCCGCGCTCATCAAGCCGTTTGTGGCTGAGCCACCGCCTAAAACTGCACCAAGGTTGTCCATAATGCCGCCATCGTGACCACCGTCTTTGAGGAGATTGAGCAACGATGCTGCACCACTCGTCGTCGAACCCGACTGAATCACACTGCCCAAAATAGTGGGCAACGCTGCACCGATACCTGCCTTTGTGGTCGTTGCGTTTTCGCCTAAAAGGCCGCTAATCATGTCCAATGTGTTGCCGCCCGTAAGTTGGCCTTTTACCAAGTCTAGTAAATTCATTTTGTTAATTTTTTAACGGAATTATCGACTTTATGGTACAAAAGCCTTTTTGAATAATTCATAAATTGTAAGTCATTGATTATCAGCACGGTTCAACGTTCGGGGAACTTTAAAAGTTCCCCGAA
>JAYSRS010000196.1:0-16350 GCA_043720935.1 Saprospiraceae bacterium | reverse complement strand
ACGGATTCGGGCATTAAAAAAAGATGTGGGTAATGGACAGGGTTTTGAACCTCGCCGACGTTTCGGACGTTGTAAAATCTGTAAATTTGATTTTGCGGCGCAAAACTAGCTTTATCTCGTGAAAAAACGGCTGAAATACTTTAAACATGAGTGATATTTAAAATTATGCTTATTATCTACATCTTTAAAATCGAAAAATCCCGTAGAGATTGAACATGAATAGCTACAAAAACAATGCGATTTCTTCAAATCCGAAGGAGTTAAACATGCATAAATAATTGCTCATGTTTATCTATCAGAGTTGGGAAAAACGCTCTTTATTATTTTCTATTGATGTTCAATCCCTTCGGGATTTTTAGATTTTCGAAGTTAGCAGTATTTAAAATGTTGCCAATATTGTCATGAAATTTTCTCTATTCTATCTTCGTTGAGCAAGAATCTCGAATCCAAAGTTAATTTTACCCCCCTCAGTATTTTGGCCTTTTTTCAATAAAAAAATGACGTATGACGCTCAAAATTACCGCTTTAGCTTGTGTTTTTATAATTTTTTCACAAAAAATTAATGCCCAACAACGGACGCCGCAATTCACGCACGATGATACTTTGCGCGGCTCAATTACGAAGGAGCGCGCTTGGTGGGACGTAACGTATTATGCTTTAAAAATAAGCGTAAATCCTTCGGATAAAGCACTTTCGGGCAGTACGACGATTCAATACCGCGTTTTGAATGCCTATCAAACCCTCCAAGTTGATTTGCAACCGCCGCTTGTCGTTGAGCGCATTACGCAAGATGGAAAGCCGTTGACTTTCAAAAAAGAGGGTAGAAATGCCTATTTAGTGACGCTTGAAAAACCGCAGCAACGCGGGACGATTGAAGCCGTTGTGGTCGAGTATTCGGGTAAGCCGCAAGTCGCTAAAAATGCGCCGTGGGATGGTGGTTTGTCATGGGCAAAAGATGCGGACGGGCAGCCGTTTGTCGCTACTTCCTGCGAAGGTTTGGGCGCGAGTGTATGGTGGCCATGTAAAGACCACATGAGCGACGAACCCGACAGTATGCTCATGAGCGTGACCGTTCCGAATGGTTTGACGGACGTTTCCAATGGTCGCCTTCGGCAAAAAACGGACAACGCGGATGGCTCGCATACCTTTGATTGGTTTGTCAAAAATCCGATAAATAATTACGGCGTCAACATCAATATTGGCCGCTATGTTCATTTTTCGGACACTTTTCGAGGCGAAAAAGGCATTTTAGACTTGGATTTTTATGTTTTGCCTAAGAATTTGGAAAAAGCCAAAATTCAATTTCTGCAAGTAAAACTCATGTTGAAAGCGTTTGAACATTGGTTTGGGCCTTATCCGTTTTACGAAGACAGCTATAAATTGGTGGAAGTACCCTACTTGGGTATGGAGCATCAAAGTTCTGTGACCTACGGCAATGGCTTCAAAAATGGCTATCGGGGTACTGATTTATCGGGAACGGGTTGGGGTTTGAAATGGGATTTTATCATCATTCATGAGTCGGGACATGAGTGGTTTGCCAATAATATTACGTGCAAAGACATCGCCGATATGTGGATTCACGAAAGTTTTACGCATTATTCAGAAAGTTTATATACCGAGTTCCATTTTGGTAAAAAAGCGGGTGCAGAATACGCTCGTGGCGTTAGAAAACGGATTGCAAACGACCGACCTATTATTGGCAATTACAATGTGAATAAAGAAGGTTCGGGCGATATGTATTACAAAGGTGGGAATATGCTCCACACGATTCGCCAAATTGTCGGCGATGATGAAAAATGGCGTCAAATACTGAGGGGTCTCTCCGAAACTTTTTACCATCAAACGGTGACGACGCAAGAGATTGAAGATTTTATGAGCCAAAAAGCGGGCATTAAATTGAATAAAGTGTTTGACCAATACTTACGCAACGTCGAAATTCCGATTTTGGAATACCAAATCAAAAAAGGAAAATTGCATTTTCGTTGGAAAAACTGCATCGAAGGCTTTGATATGCCGATTCTAATTGGCTTCGACGACCAACCTTTGCAACGTATTTTGCCGACAACGGCTTGGCAAAAAATGAAGGCTAAAGGGGTGAAAACGATGCAAATTGAGGAGAATTTCTATGTAAATTTAGCAAAAGTGGAATAGCATGGCCCACTGATTGGACTGACGCGACTGATTTTCACTGATTTTTTTAAGGCGTAAACGTGGAAAAATTCGGAATTATCGGTTTTATGTCGCAAATTAACTTTTGAGTAAAAAAAAGCATTTTTGTGGCAAAAGATTGGCAAAAGATTGGCAAAAGATTTAGGAAATTTTGCAAATTTCCTAAATCTGATACCCCCTCAGTATTTTGCGACACAAAGCCGATAATTCCGAAAAAATTAGTAAAATCAGTCGCATCAGTCCAATCAGTGGGCCATATCGTGTTGTAATGTAGCACTTATAAATCCCCCAATTGTGGCCGCATCAAAATCTCCTCAATCACTGCCGACGCGCTCATGCGCAAGGCGGAAACGACGACTTCGGCCACGTCGCGTGCTTGCATTAGCCGCGATTCAGGGGCTTCAAAACCCGCCCAAGAATCAGACCACGTTGCCCCTGGCAAGATAGACGTGACTTTAATGCCCGTTTCTTTGAGTTCTTCGCGGAGGTTTTTGGAGAATCCCAAAAGAGCGAATTTTGAAATGGAATACGAGCCGCCGTTCGGATACGCCCGAATGCTCGCCGCGCTGCAAAGGTTGAAAATGTAGCCACGTTTGCGGGGCAACATCAATGGCAACAAGGCGCGGGTGAGATTGTAGGCCGACATCACATTGACTTGAAACATAGTTTCCAAGGCGTCATCCGCTTCGTCGAGAATGCTACCCGATATAAAAACACCAGCATTGTTAACCAAAACATCGACGCGTTTCCATTGATTTTCAATGAGTTGTGCAAATTCTAGTACTTCTTTTTTCTGACTGACATCAACAGCTTTTATGATGATTTTACTTTGCGGAAAACGCTCGGCAAAGTCTGATTTGAAGGCGTCTAAATCGGTTTGGCTGCGGCTGCAAACGGCCAAATCGTACCCCTCAGTAGCGAGGGCTTCGGCAATCGCCCGAC
Organism: Saprospiraceae bacterium; assembly: GCA_043720935.1. Taxonomy (GTDB): domain Bacteria; phylum Bacteroidota; class Bacteroidia; order Chitinophagales; family Saprospiraceae; genus JAAFJT01. Next base: position 13,239 of record JAYSRS010000196.1, on the reverse strand, counting down.
CGATTCCCTTGGTTGCGCCTGTGATAACGGCTTTTCTGTTCATATATATATACGTGTGTGGCATTCCTTATTTTTAAAAATTAGGTGGGATAACGTGTTTAAAATGCCCATTCATCAAGGCGCGCTCGCGCAAATGGGCCATTTCGCGCACCAAAGGCAGCGTTTTGACCAAATGGTCGAGCATATATTTTTGACGTTCAATTTCAGTTGGAATGCACAAAAAAGCGTATTCCTGTTCCAACGAGAAACCGACGTGGTGCGCTACTTGGAAGGTTAAAAAGTCGGAAGTATTAACAGGTATCGCTTTTTGGATATTCATCGCTGCAAACAATTCTCTTACATGGCCTAAAATGTCTTCATTTTTCAAAAAATCGCCATGTGTATCAATCGGCAACGGCTCGACATCCGCCGACGGGTACATTCTGCCGCGCCCTTCGGAATAAAATTCGTTGAGCCGAAACAAACCGACCCCCTCAGTACGCACGTCTAATTCACCCGCAGGATAGCGTTTTTCGACGCCTAAGAGCCGCATTTCAGTCCCAATTTCTACCAACGTATCGTCAATAAAAGCGGGAATTCCGAAGGTCATGCCCGTCCGTTCGCACTCGCCGATGAGTTGGCGATAGCGCGGCTCAAAAATGTGGAGATTCAGTTTTTCATTAGGAAAAACAACCAATCGCAAAGGAAAAAGTGGCAAATGACGTGACATTATTTTAGAATTTCAGATTTCAAGAATTATTGCGAGAAACGAAGCAATCAGATTCCAAGTATTTCAAAAGTCGTTGAGAGGAACCCAATAATCAAATTTCAAAGACTTTAAACTAATTTCAGAAATCTCTTTTACCTCTAATTTCTACCAAACAACGTTGTCATTGCTTCGTCGTGCCTCCTCGCAATGACAACGCGCTTTTATAGAAATTAGAAGTAAATTAAGATTTCGAAGTTGTTAAGGCTTAAACAATCTCAAATCCTAAAAGTTTGCATCTTTTAAATCTGATTGCTTCGTTTCTAGCAATGACTCTTAAAATTTGACATTCTCACGCCGCAAAGTAAAATGAAAAAAGACCCCCCTCAGTATTTCTCTCTTTTTTATTGAAATTTTTTCGTCCGAAACTTTCAATAAATTTTGAAAGTTCGTTTTTCTCTCGTAATTTTGCCCCATGAAACGGACGAGTGAACGCCGCGTTTGTCAAAATTTTTGAGCGATGAAAGCGAATAGCGAATGGGTTAAAACGGATTATAAAATTCAAACATTTTTAGGTGCTGTACTATGTTTTCTTGTTTTGGGCAGCGTCTTAATTTGTTTATTTTCAAGAGAAGTTGCCTTTGTAGGCGGTTGTTTGGCGGTTCTTTTTCTTATGCCAATAGCTGTTTGGCAAGTAATAAGCGGCCTCGTTTATGCTTTTAAGGGCGACCGTTTGCAACAAATTTATCTAGGCGTGGTCGCTGTTTTCTTCGGCATTTGGTATTTCGCCGCCGTGTATCATTCAGATTTTCTTGTCCTCATGTTGATTATTGCGGCCATTATTGCTGTTTGGAAATATACCGTCGTCCGCGCAGATTACATCAGTTTGAAGATTATTGATGTGCCAAATATCGACAACACGAACCTTTTAGATGCTTAATTTTTACAAAAAATAAAAACTACTTATCATGTCAACAATTAAATTTCAGCTTCAAGATGTTTTACAAAACATTGGTTTACAATGCATTCTGTTGATTGACCGCTTGCGCCGTCAATTTGGCCGCCGCCCGTCGCATTCTTTTTGGGATTTATAAGAAAATTATTGATTTTATATCGCCAAATAAGGGGGTATCTGATGTCGGATTGAGGGCATCAGACACCCCCTCTGTATTTTATGCTACAAAGTAGAAGCGATGGCGTTTGTCGAGCTTGAAAACAAAAATAGGCAAAATGTATGTCGTTTTACAAACAAAAAGTATAGTTTTGTCCGCTCTTTTCTATTTTTTAAACTGTAAAACGATATGGCAATTCAAGAAACCATCAATAAAATCATCTCGATTACGCGGCAATCGTTGAGTGGTGCGGAACAAGATTATACGCAGGGGAGCATTTCCAAAGCCGTTTTTTTGTTGGCCATTCCGATGATTTTGGAATTGAGTTTAGAAAGTGTATTTGCGGTGGTAGATATGTTTTTTGTAAGCAAATTGGGTCAAAATGCCATTGCAACGGTCGGTTTGACGGAATCTGTCGTGACGATTATTTACTCCGTGGCGATAGGTTTGAGTACAGGCGCGACGGCGATTGTGGCACGGCGCATCGGTGAAAAAAATCCTGACGCTGCGGCGCACGCGGGCGCGCAATCCATCATTGTGGCGATGGTAGCGACCGTTATTTTAAGCATTGTGGGCGTCATTTTCGCCAGTGATATTTTACGGCTCATGGGTGCAAGTTCGGAAGTTGTTACTGAGGGAGCCGATTTTACGCGCATCATGCTAGGCAGTAGTGTAGTAATTATGTTGTTATTCTTGATAAATGGCATTTTTCGCGGCGCGGGTGATGCCACAATGGCGATGCGAAGCCTGTGGATAGCCAGTATTATCAACATCATTTTATGTCCGATTTTCATTAATTTTTATGGCTTAAAAGGCGCGGCAATTGCAACCGTCATTGGCCGAAGTTCGGGCGTTTTGTACCAATGTTACCACTTAATGCGCGGCTCGGGCATCTTGAAATTCAAAGCTGAACACTTCGGTATTGACGTAAAACAGATAAAAGCCATCATTGATATTGCTTGGCCAGCGACTTTTCAATTCATTATTGCAAGTGGGAGTTGGATTATTCTAGCGCGACTTGTGGCCGAAACAGGTGGCACAACAGCCTCGGCGGGGTATCAAATTGCCATACGAAATGTGGTCTTTTTCATCCTTCCCGCGTGGGGTTTGAGCAATGCGGCAGCGACTTTGGTGGGTCAGAATTTAGGGGCAAAACAGTTGGAACGTGCTGAAAAAAGCGTGATGATTACGGCCAAATATAATGCTATTTTTATGGCCTTCGTAATGGTTTTGTTCGTCTTTTTCTCCGAACCAATCATTCGTATTTTTACGAACGAAACCGACGTAGTTACTTATGGTTCACGCGCTTTACAAATAATGGGTTATGGTTATGTTTTCTACGGAATTGGTATGGTAATGACCCAAGCCTTGAACGGTGCGGGTGATACAAAAACACCCACCTATATCAATTTAATTGGCTTTTGGTGCTTCCAAATTCCTTTGGCTTATTTCCTCGCAAAAGGCTTAGGGATGAACGAAACGGGCGCATTTTGGGCCGTTCCAATTGCTGAAACAGGCATCGCACTGATGGCATGGTACTATTTTAAGAAAGGAAAATGGAAAACGGTGGAAGTCTAGAATAAGTTTTGGGTTTTGAGTTACACGTAACCCAAAACTCAAAACTCAAAACTCAAAACTTACTCTAACAATCTGCCCAAACCGCCTAAAACGCTGCCTTCTTCGCTGCGGTTCACAGGCTGTGCATAAGAGAGAATGCGGCTTGCCAAACGGCTAATCGGAATGGTTTGAATCCACACTTTTCCTGGCCCACGTAGCGCAGCAAAAAACAAGCCTTCGCCGCCAAAAATGACGTTCCGAACGCCTTTTACGAACTGAATATCGTAGTCAACGCCTTGCGTAAAGGCCACGATGCAGCCCGTATCTACGCGCAAAACCTCGCCAACACCCAATTCACGTTCCACAACCAAGCCGCCCGCGTGAACGAATGCCATGCCGTCGCCTTCCAATTTTTGCATGATAAACCCTTCGCCACCAAACAAACCCGTACCGAGTTTGCGCTGAAATTCGATGCCTACGGTCACGCCTTTTGCTGCCGCCAAAAACGAATCTTTTTGAGCAATCACCTTGCCACCAAGCCGCGAAAGGTCGAGCGGAATGATTTTCCCGGGATAAGGCGCGGCAAAACAAACGCGTGCTTTGTAGCGGCCATTGTTCGTAAAAGCGGTCATAAATAGGCTTTCACCCGTCAAAAGGCGTTTCCCTGCGGAAAACATTTTGCCCATAAACGACTGTTGTTCACCCGCGCCATCGCCAAAAATGGTGTGCATATCAATGCCATCGTCCATCATCATAAAACTGCCCGATTCGGCAATCGTCGTTTCTTGCGGGTCAAGTTCGACCTCAACGCATTGGATTTCTTCACCGAAAATTCGGTAGTCAATCTCGTGACTTCTCATTGTGATTTTGATTTTTAATAATTAAGAAAAATATTTATTATTGATGGCCCACTGATTTAACTGATGCGACTGATTTACACTGATTTTTAGTTTCTTTCTGAATGATAAAAAAATCAGTGTAAATTAGTCGTATCAGTCCAATCAGTGGGCCATTTTGCTATGGGTTGTTATTTATTTTTACGTTCCAAATACCAAAAACCACCGAAAGCAACCGCACTCATAAATAGCAAAACAAGCCATAAAGTGTTGTAACCAAACGCCGCAATGACCTGCGTACCAAGCAACGGTGCGATGACATTTGACGCCGAATACGCCATGCCATAAAGCCCCATGTATTGCCCTTGTTGCGCTGTTCCCGCCCGTTTTGTTGCCCAACTTGTACTGAACGGCATGACAAAAGTCTCGCCTAAAGATGCGGGAATCATGTACAAAATGACGGCTAAAACAGCTAAATTTGTTGGCAGAAAAAAGGCCAAATGCGACAAACCGTAACAGGCAATGCCCAATCTGACGAACCACATAGCGGGGCGGCGGTTTTCAATTCGATAGATTAACGGCATTTCGACGACCATTACTATTGCGGTATTTAAAGCCATTGCAAGGCCGATTTGCGCTTCGTTCCAGCCGTAAACTTCCTTGAAAAAAACGGGAATTGTCCACGTAAGTTGAAAAAAAACGGTTGCGCCAAAGAGCGTTAAAAACGTAAAGATTAAGTAGTCGTGGTCACGGTAAGGCGATAAATTTTCTGAATATTCTTTACTTTTTAACACGTTTTCAAGCATTTTTACTTGATTTGTAAGGTTTTTGCCTTCATTTTCGACCTTTTTTTCTGCCGAGTACTGAGGGGCCTCCTCGGATTGTGTGCTTATCGTTTCAGGCTCTTTTAAGAAAAAATAAAGCATAATTGCTGCCGCAAAACACGTCAAGCCATCCACCCAAAACAGCCATTTCCAACCCAAAGACACCAAAAAACCACCTAGAACTAGGGCAATGCCGACAGCCATATTTACGGCGACGCGCATGAGTGAAAAAGCGCGGGTGCGCGTTGCCTCATCGCTGTTCATGCGGATAGCGACTTGATTTGCAGGGCGAAACATATCGCCCAAAAAGGCAAATAAAAAGGTCATGGCAGACATCGACCAAAATTCATGGACGTAAATAGTCAAAATAAACGACAGACCACCCAATATTAACGACCACAATTGCACCCGCCGATAGCCAATTTTGTCGGTCAACCAACCGCCCGTGTACAGCCCCGCAATCGTCCCGATGCCGTAAAAAACGAGTACATAACCCGCCGAACGTAGGTCAAAACCAAGCTGTTGTGTTAGATAAAGTGTTAGAAAACACACCACCATCGTTCCCGTTCGGTTAATCAGACTGACGCCCGACAAGAGCCAAATAACGCGTGGAATGCCCGAAAATGAGCAAAAAAAGGGTAAAAACAACTGTTTCATAAGCGATAAGGTGACTTCAAATTTCAGAGTTCAAGAATTTCAAGAGTTCTAAAACGTTCTAGGAACTTTGAAAGTTCCCAGAACGTGACACTAAAAAAGAATAGCCGAAGCTACAAAAATGTCCTTTCGTTTGAGGGCATCAAAATTTATTGGTTTTATATCATCAGAGGACCGGCAAACATCAAAATACTGAGGGGTATCTCAATAAAATATACCGTAGGTTTTGAGGCTATTTTCTTCATTTTTTTCAATTTTAATGATTATTTATCAATTTTTATTGCGGAATATTTTTTTTTTCGGCATAAAAATCTACTTTTGCGCTCCGAAAGAGAGACCCTTATGGATAACTCGACGAAATTGATTAAATAATAATTGAAAATAAAAAAATAGTCGCATAAAATGGCACACCACGCATCGGCAAAAAAACGTATTCGTCAATCAGCAGCCCGTCGCTTGCGCGCTCGTTTTTACAAAAAAACAGCCCGTACAGCAATCAAAGCTTTACGCTCATTGACTGACAAAGCAGACGCTTCGGCTTTCTTCCCGAAAGTTGCAAGCATGATTGACAAATTGGCAAAACGCAGTAGCATCCACGACAAAAAGGCGGCTAACTTGAAAAGCGGTTTGGCAAAACACATCGCGCAATTGGCATAAATCTAGTTCTATGACCCGTTCATAAGCTAAAAAAGCCGAGCATTTCTGAGGAAGTGTTCGGCTTATTTTTTTAATCAATCTGGTTGCCAGTAAAATTTGAAATCCTTGAAATCTTTAAGTTATGTTTATTCCTAAAATGTTCAAAGTTGAAGAAGCCGCTGACATCTTGGATTTTATCCAAAAAAATGGTTTTGCCACGCTCGTTAGTGTCAATGCTGACGGCTTGCCTATTGCGACGCACATCCCGATTGCGGTGGAAATGTTGGCCGACGAGACGCTTGTACTGAGGGGCCATATTGCGCGGGCGAACCCACAAGCACAACTTTTTGGCGACAATCAAACGGCTTTGGCTATTTTCACGGGCGCACATACCTACATTTCGTCGTCTTGGTACGCGCAAGAAAACGTTTCAACTTGGAATTATTCTGCCGTTCATGTTTATGGTAAAATCCGCGTTTTGACGGCAGATGAGTTGCGCAGCGATGTCGAAAAACTGACGGCAAAATATGAAAAAGGCGTCGAAAAACCATTTTTAGTGCCTCAAATGTCGCCCGAAATGGTGAATGTGCAACTAAAGGGTATTGTTGGTTTTGAATTGGCCATGACCGATGTTCAAGCCAAAGCCAAGTTGTCTCAAAATCGTAAAGATGCTGATTATCAACACATTATAAAGAAATTGGAGGAGACAGACGACCAACAGGCGCATCAAGTAGCGGCTGAAATGAAGGCAAAACGCTCGTAAAAATACCCATTCAATAACAAAGCATGATACGTTTGTATTATTTGATAGCTACCTTACTCACGATGGCTATTGGCTTTCTGTCAAGGCGTTACACAGAGGGAGGTGATTTTATTCACGATTACGTCGGTGACGCAATATGGGCAGGGATGATTTATCTCGGTTTTAGATTTTTGATGCCTTTGCAGACCATGAAAGCGGCTTTTGTGAGCGCGTTAGTATTTTGTTATACGATTGAAATCAGTCAATTGAATCAATCTGAATGGCTCAACGCGTTGCGACGGACGACTTTAGGTGGCTTAGTTTTAGGATTCGGCTTCCTGTGGAGCGATTTTTTGATGTACACATTAGGCATTATAGCTGCTACTTGGGTGGATAAAAAGGTAGTCAAGCGTCAAACTCAAAATGTTTAGTCATAAGAGACCCCTCAGTATTTTTAGTGTATTTTTAGTGTATTTTTACTTAGCACATGACAAAAAAGGTAAACTGCTTTTTGCACGCGCTTTGCTTTGCTCGCAAAAAGCCTCTTTTGTCGTGTACTAAGATATTTTTAAAAAATCATACCCTAATTATGGTAGAAAATGTTAATTTTGCAACGCGTCGTTTAGTCAGACAGGGTTTGAGGAACGGCGAAAAACGAAAAATACTTTGGACATACCTTTCGGGGATTTTAAATTTCAGATTTCAAACTAGACCTTGAAATTTAAAATCTGGAATCTTTTCTACTCTTGATTTTTAAAAAGCATGGAAATACGCGCTACTTCATCTGCCGCCGTCACGAGCAATGGCAATCCCACTACACCTACAAAAAAACAAAGTTTAACCCTCGAATTGACGACGCCGATTGACGACCGCCGCCCCGTTTACGTTGTGGGCAACTTCAATAATTGGATAACAGAACAATCCCGTTTCAAAATGCAGCGTGTTTCGGCAGGAAAATTCATTTTGGCCTTTTCTTCGGACGTTAAACTGCCCACGCGACTTGAATACAAATACGTTCGTGGTGGTTGGGAAAACAAAGAACTTGACAGCTTTGGTAACACCACAGACAACCGCGTTTTGGAGCAGCCGCAAGGTCTAGTCAATGATTTTGTGGCCCGTTGGTCGAACTATGGACTGACCTTTACACCTTCTTTTTTGCCGAAAATTCAAGTCGTTTCCGACGCTTTCTACAGTCCTGAACTGCAAAAAAGCCGCCGTGTTGTTGCGCTTTTACCGCACGACTACGCAACGCAAACTCAGAAGCGTTATCCCGTTTTGTATCTCCAAGACGCTCAAAATTTGTTCGACGACAAATCGCCTTTTGGCAATTGGGCGATTGATAAAAAACTCGCTGTTTTGGCCGAACGTGGCATGGGCGATATTATTGTCATCGCTATTGATCACGGCGGCGTGACACGTATTAGTGAATTTTTACCACCGACGAAAAATACCAAACTCGGGGCTTCGGAAGGTCGAAAATACGTAAAATTCTTAGCAAAAACCCTTAAACCACACATTGATGCTACATTTCGGACGCTAACCGACCGCTTGCACACAGGCATCGGCGGCAGTTCGATGGGTGGTTTGGTGTCGATTTATGGCGGCTTGATGCATCCCGACGTGTTCGGACGCTTGATGGTTTTTTCACCTTCATTGTGGGCCGTTCAGAACGCACCTTTCGCAGCGATTCGGTTTTTTAAGCCCGTTTCGACGAAAATTTATGCCTACGCGGGTGGCAGTGAAGAGGCAAGCGTCGTTCCGAACATTAAAAATTTCCAGAAAACGATTCAATCACAAGGCTTCGATAATTCAAAAATTGGCTTCAAATTAACCGTTGACCCACATGGTTTGCATACTGAACGGCGTTGGGGCGAGGAGTTCCCGAAGGCCGTAGAATGGTTGTTTTTTAATTGAATCAACATTTTTACATAAAAATTCATTTATAGTAGCTACTTTTACGCCCCGATGTTGAGGTCGGCACTAATGTATCGCAACAATCTCACTAACCGTGTTATAATTCCGCTAACGAGAGAATCTGTTTCTTAACCTAGTTTTAAATTTCTTTTTTGTCGGCGCATGAAAATTTTAATTAGCACGGCATTCGACGTACCCGAAAACGGAACAGTCCTTATTCCGATACTCAAAAACGCCACATTTACGGTGACAATCGAAACGATTGCGGCTTATTTTGGTGTTTCTGCCACCCGTTTAGCGACTGATTTCAAAGGCGAAGCCAAAGAAGTGGCGAGTTTTTACGTCGATTCCACACGAATTTGCCTCGTCGGATTGGGCGAAAAACCAACGAATGCGGATATTATTGCGGTTTTTCGCAACGTCTCTTTTTCGCAAAAATCGCGTTTCAACGGTGGCGTTATTGCCCTTGATTTTACGCTGACCAACCTCGACATAACCCTCGCCGCAGAGGATTCCGCCCTTCGTTTTTCCACCATTTTTGCTGTCGTCAATGGCTTTGCCTTGGGCATTTACCGCGTTGGTTTGTACAAAACCGAAGGCAATGGTGTACATCCGTCATCGAAAGAAGACGCGAGTTTGACGCTTTTTATCACTGAAAATGGCAAAAGAGCGCAAAAAGCGGCTGAAAAAGCGGTCATTACTGCCGATACGCAACGCCGTATCATGGATTTGGTGAATGCTGCACCGAATTATAAGACCCCTCAGTATTTGGCTGATTGGGCCGTCGCGTCAGCAGAAGCTAATGGTTACACCGCAACGATTTTAGACAAGAAACAATGTGAAGAAGCGGGTTTAAAAGCGTTGTTATCCGTCAATGCGGGTAGTCAGCACGAGCCACGCTTTATCATTCTGGAATACAAGTCGCCTCATGCGCGGACGAGCGTCGGGCTTGTTGGCAAGGGCGTAACCTTCGACACAGGTGGCATTAGTATTAAGCCTTCTAATAATATGCACTTGATGAAATCCGACATGGGCGGTGCGGCAGCCGTTTTGGGCGCGATTGAGCTATCGGCGCGGCTTCAAGTGCCTGTGCACGTCATCGGCATTATTCCCGCTACTGAGAATATGGTGGATGGCAATGCGACAAAGCCAGGCGATGTGATTGGGTCTTATGCAGGAAAAACCATTGAAGTGATTGATACAGACGCCGAAGGTCGCTTGATTTTGGCCGACGGACTGGCTTACATGACGAAAAATTTTAAGCCTGATGCGATGATTGATTTGGCTACTTTAACGGGCAGCATCGTCGCGGCTTTGGGGTACAATGCAGCTGGCATGTTTACAAATAATGATACGTTGGCTGCGAGTTTACTCAAAGCGGGTACTGAAACGGGCGAAAAACTTTGGCGAATGCCGATGTGGGATGCCTATTTTGAAGATATGAAATCAGATGTGGCAGATGTGGCAAATTTGAGTTCAAAACCAGTGGCGGGGTCAATTACTGCTGCTAAATTCCTTGAATTTTTTACGGATAAACACCCAAATTGGGCGCATTTAGACATTGCGGGTATGGCTTTGGCATCGTCTGAATTAGGGTCGCACCGAGCGGCTACGGCTTACGGTGTGCGCTTGTTGACGGCATTTTTGGAGCAATTATCAGAAAAATAATGAGCGAACACCCCCCCTCAGTATAGAACACTAAAAAGCCCGATTGCACAAGTCAATCGGGCTTTTTTAGTGTAAAAAACTGATTTTTACGCTCAATATCAAGAAAAAATTACTTAATAAATTCTAAACTCCGCTTCACAAAAGCCGTCAATTCAGCACCTGCGAGCATTCCTTGACTCACGCGAGCGAGGTCAAAAAGATGCTTTGCAAAAACAGCACGGTGTTCTACATCGTTGATTTTCAACAGATTATCGTTGATAATAGGATGGTTTGTATTCACCACGACGCTTACGACTTCCCGACCTTCGCCAAAATTCATCGCTTGGTGGTGGCGCATTTCGTTTTGCCGCCTCATGTGTTCACCCCGCGTAATCTGAACGGGTTGATCGTCGGGTGTTAAGGCTTTCAAAACAACTGACCACGTTTCCAGCGAAGCCAAAAGTGGGTCAAAAGTCTCTTTTACCGACGTTTGTTCGGCTTCCGACAAAACAGATTCAATTTTAATATCTTTCTGCACAAGGTTGTCAATGGTATCAGAATCCACGCGGACGAACGAAAGCGTCTTATCGTCGTACTCAAAATGCTGCATAAAGTGGTTGTCTACCGTCTGATCCATCACTAAAACGTCGTAGCCTCGGGCGTGTGCCGCTTGGATTTGAGCATCGTGTGCGTGCGGCGTGTTCGTATAAATCGCAATCAATTTGCCTTTACTATCCGTTTGGTTCGGCGCAATTTTTTCGCGGTACTCGGCCAAGTTAAAAAAGGCCCCCTCAGTATTTTCAATCAAAACGAACTCTCGGGCGCGTTCGTCGAATTTTTCGTCGGTCAAAATGCCGTATTTCACGAACGAACCGACGTCTTTCCACTTACTTTCGTAGCTCTCACGTTCGTTTTTAAACAATTCCGATAGTTTATCAGATACTTTTTTGGAGATATACGATGTGATTTTTTTCACTTCGCGGTCGCTTTGCAAATAACTGCGGCTGACGTTGAGTGGAATGTCGGGTGAGTCAATAACGCCGTGGAGAAGAGTCAAAAATTCGGGCAAAATCTCTTTCACATCGTCCGTCACAAACACTTGATTAGAGTACAATTGTACCTTGTTTTTCTGTACTTCCAAGGCATTTGAGAGTTTTGGAAAATACAAAATACCCGTCAAATTAAACGGATAATCAATATTTAAGTGAATCCAAAACAACGGCATTGGCGAAATCGGGTGCATATTGCCATAAAAATCTTGGTATTCTTCGTCCGTAATTTCCTTCGGCGAGCGTTTCCACAACGGATTTATTTCGTTGATAATGTGCGGCACTTGCACCTCTTTTTTGCCGACTTTTTCCGATTTTGTTCCAAATTGAATCGGAATTGGCAAATATTTGCAGTATTTACCCAACAATTGGTCAAGTTTATACTCTTCCAAATAGTCCTTGTCGTCCTCGCTTATATGAAGAATAATGTCAGTTCCGCGCTCCTTTTTCTCGACTTCTTCAAGCGTATATTCGGGCGAGCCATCGCACGTCCAACGCACGGCTTTTTCATCCGTTTTGTAGGATTTCGACACGACTTCCACTCTGTCGGCGACCATGAAAGCGGAGTAGAAACCAAGGCCAAAATGACCTATAATGTTGCCTTCCTTGTATTTTTCAAGGAATTCGGACGCGCTCGAGAAGGCCACTTCGCTCAAATAGCGTTGTGCTTCTTCTGTCGTCAAACCGATGCCTCTGTCTCTGATTGTAAGCGTTTTGGCTTTCAGATTGCTAATAATTTCAATGCGTGTTTCGCCAATTTCACCTTCAACCTCGCCACGTTTGGCAAGCGTCTGCAATTTTGTCGTGGCATCAACGGCGTTTGAAATCAATTCACGAAGAAAAATCTCTTGGTCGGAGTAGAGAAATTTCTTAATAATGGGAAAAATGTTCTCGGTATGCACCGAAATATTACCTTTTATCATAGCGATTAAGCTGTTTTACTGTTTTTTACTGTTTTTTACTGTTTTTATTGTCAATAACTCAATTCGAGGCGTTCAAAACAAGTGCCACGTAGGGATAACTGACATTTTGGCAGTTAAATACTGAGGGGGTTAAAATCGTAAAGGCTCAATTAGGTTCTCAAGTAGCAATTCTTTACAAGCCCGATAGAGTCGAGCGTTGATAAATTATATTCTGATTGCGGCGTAGCTGCAAAATCTCGGTAATGCTTAATCTAACAACGATTTTCCCTATGCGGCGTAACCGCAAACCCTAATGTTTAGCGGTTACACCGCATGGAAAATTAGGTTTTAGTGCAATATTACCAAGATTTTGCGGCTACGCCGCAATCAACCGTTTAAATACAACGCTCAATGCTTACCTCTATTGGAAATGAACGACAAATTAAAACAGCGGCAAATGAACCGAATCAGTCAAGAAACGTTAATTTTGCAGATATTTTTTGAATGATAAGTCAAAAATCGTGAGCGAAAAATAGACAAATAACTGATTATCAGCTAGTTGCCCATCTAAAAATTCATCGTTCAGCAATTTCCGCTTTGGCTTTTTGACGGCGGCGTAGCTGCCAAATCTCGGTAATATTAAAACCACCGACCACTTTTTTACGCGGTGTAACCGCGAAA
>JAYSRS010000195.1:0-16386 GCA_043720935.1 Saprospiraceae bacterium | reverse complement strand
GTGTATAACAAATTGTCTTTAAACTCCCAACTCTCCAAGGGTTTGCAACCCTTGGAGAGTTGGGACACAATAAAAAGAAGTAAATTTGTTATGCACTCGTTATTTTGCAAGAAGATATTGTTTTGGTAGAACCTCTTGATGATGAAACGACTCAGAAACTTGCCCGTATTGTTAGACATATTGGTAAGGTAATTATGAGGCATTCTGATATTTTGTATGTTATAACTATGGAGGATTTTATGGAAACCGAGAGGGACAGAGATAAAAAAAGATTAGAGTATAATGAAAAAGCTAGAAAAAAAGCTAAAAAAGCTAGAAAAAAAGCTAAAAAAGCTAAAATCGAAGCGGAAAAAGCTAAAACCGCAACCGATTTGGAAAATGGTTTGCTTAAAATAGAAATAGAAAACTTGCGCTCGCAACTTCAAAATAAGTGAGCGCATAACAAATAAGTAGTACCCCGTCAGTAAAAATGCTCAAAAGCCCTTGTTTTCGCTTGAAAACAAGGGCTTTTGAGTTTAAAAAAGCAATTTTCGACATTTTTTTATTTTATCAATTCAATCACTTGAATAGACATTGCAGGAACGGTAATTGCGCCAATATCAGTCAAAGTAGCATCTGTCAAAACGTTTTTTCCTTTTGTAAAACTGCCGATATTTTCCGCAAAACGCTTAGTATTTACCTTGTTTTCTTCTGCATTTTGATTCATAATTACCACAATCGTTTTTTCAGTATCTTGACGAAAATAGACATAAACACCTTTTTCGGGCAAGTATTGAACGAGTTTTCCAGTTTGCAAAGCCGAAGAATTTTTACGATAATTCGCTAGTTTTTTGACAAAATTGAAGGCGTCGTTTTCTTGCGGCGTTCTGTCTGATGCGTTAAATTTATTCTTAACGTCACCCGCAAAACCACCGGGAAAATCTTGTCGTACTTCGGCATCGGACGGGTCTTTGTAGTTTTTCATCAAAATCTCCGTTCCGTAATACAATTGCGGCACACCCCGCGTTGTTAACAAGAAACCTACGCCCATTTTATACCTTTGGAGGTCTTCTTTTACCATCGAAAAGAAGCGATTTTGGTCGTGATTGTCCAAAAAAGTCAAATTTAATGAGGGGTCTTGATAAATCAAATCGTTCGCCAAAGCCGCGTACAAGCGGTGCAAACCCTTGCCCCAACCGTAAGGTTCTATTAAAGCAATTTCTAATTCGTGGTACAAAGTAAAATCATTTGCCGACGGGCAATTGCTTTTAAAAGGTGTATTAAACGTGTTTTTCACGTAATATGCTTGACTAATCGGGCTTGTTACTGAATTTTCACCCGTAATGAACATTTTTGGATATTCCGCAAAAAGAGCCGTATTACAACGATTCATAAAGTCTAAATCGTTGTATTGATACGTATCAACGCGCCATCCGTCAATATTAAAATACTCAACTGTCCATAAAGCGTGTTGAATCAACCACTTTTCGACAAACGGATTTGCGTGGTTCAAATCTGGTAAAAAAGGCACAAACCAACCGTTTTGCATGACTTTAAAATCGCTTTTGTTGTTGTGCAAAATATCCACAACAGGTTCATCATGATACGAAGTATTCGTATATATATCCCATTGATTTAGCCAATCTTTCATGGGCATATCCTTCAAAATCCAATGGTTAATCCCGACGTGATTATAGACCGCATCTTGCATCACTTTCATGCCTTTGGCGTGCGTTGCGTCAATCATTTTTTTATACGCTTCGTTGCCGCCGAGACGACGGTCAACATTGTATTGATCTGTAAAACCGTAGCCGTGATAGGCCGAACGCATCGCCCCGCCTTCATCCGTTTGCGGCTGATTGTTTTCGATAACAGGGTTCAACCATATAGTCGTAACGCCCAAATCTTTGATATAATCTAAGTGATTTGTGATGCCTTGCAAGTCGCCGCCGTGTCGTAGATACGGGCTTTTTCGGTCAGCAGCAGGGTCGGCCATATCCGCAAATTTATCATTTGACGGGTCGCCATTTGAAAATCTATCGGGTAGAATCAAATACACAAAGTCTTTAGAATCAATGGTTTGTGGCTTGGCAGTGCGCGTTTTCAATTCGTAAGGCCGCGAAATTTTTACCACTTGGTCAACCATTTGCGGCTTCTTAGATTTCGATTTCATCTTGGCTTCAACAGACACGGTTTGGGTCAATTCAATCATAAAAATTCCCGCTTTCGTTTCGGGTGCAATCAATAAATCAACGAACAAATAATTCGGATTCTCGACTTCATGCACCTTCTGAACGGTCACACCCGCGTAGTTGATGGCCAATTTAGTGCCTTTGATGTTTGTCCCATAAACCAACAATTGCAGTGCAGGATTTTTCATGCCGACATACCAATTTGTCGGGTCAACGCGCTTGATTGTTGGGTTTTGCGCGTTGATTTGGTTGATTACAAGGCAAATAATGCCTAAAAAAAGGAGCGTTTTTTTCATTCTTATAATTTTTAATACATTCATTTTCAATTACTTAAAAGCAATTCTCAATGGCGAAAGTAAATTAATTTTGTAAAATGCACATTTTTAGGTGCAAACTTTCCCAAAACACCATTTTTAGAACGTCGTTTAACAATGAAAACATAGATTTGTTACATCCTTTTCTAATCAACACATTATTGAATTATGACAATTTTTCTTGAAGGCAAATGCGCCTTTATCGGCGGTAGTTCACAAAGCATTGGTTTTGCGATTGCCGTGCAGTTAGCAGCTTGTGGGGCAACGGTCATACTGACGGGGTTACTTTTTCAAAAAATTCAACCCAAGCCCCATCAGGACTTTTAACAATAAAACTCTGAACCGTCCCTACCCCGCTCCATTTTTGTTTTGATAACGAAATGTATATCGCAACACCATTATTTTTTACAAAGTTTAAATAGTTTACAAGGTTTACAACTTCTACACGATAACTTAAAATACCTCGATTCGGCGGCGCGCAACGGGCTGAATAATCAAAACCCGATAAGCCTTTTATCTCAATACACTCGCACATTGTATCGCACGTTCCATCAGGCGAATAGAGGCTCAAAATGAATTGAAATTGGTTAGAAAAATTATGTGGTACGCCAAAATTTGTTGGCGCATTCGGCGGAAATTCGACGACTAAACGGTCGTTAACCAATTGAAAACCAAGCTTTTCTGTAAAAAACTGCGTTCCAATTTCTAAATTTTTGACAACCATTGCCGATAGGTAAATATGACTTGCGAACTGCTTGCCCTCAACCAAATCCAACGGCGGAAAATAGCGTTTCGCAAGGGCAATCATCATCGAATCGGCATTTGATACTAGGCATTCGTCAATCTTAAAATCCGTAATCGGCAAGGCCATCGGCTCGGCTGCACCCGACCAACCACGGTCGGCGAGGTCATTGTAAACAGTGTAAATATTGTTTACACGAATATCAATGTCTGCAATACCGCCCGTGTCCCAAATCTTCGTTGCGGGCCTCATGCGCTCTTGTTTGACGCCTTCAATTTGTACAAAACGAATGCGGCCAAACGTAATATCCATGTATTGAATCAACGCCTCGGTTGCCGAAGCCGTCACGGGCAGTTGCCAAGCCGCTAATACTGAGGGGTCATTTTTTTCGGAGGACAAATGCGTCCACCCACCATAATTGCAGAATAAATCAACCATTCCCGCCAAATCGGCGGTGATAATGACGATTTCTTGTATTTTTTTTAATTGAAAATCCACCATAATTAGTTATAAGTTATGAGAGACGAGTTATGAGTTTTAGGATTACGCTAAAACCTCCGTGTACTCTGTGAACTCTGTGTGACCCCTAAATTTTAATCAATAGTTTGCCAAAATTTTCGCCCGAAAACAGCTTCAAAAGCACGGAAGGGAATTGTTTGATACCTTCATAAATATCTTCTTTCGTTTCGAGTACCCCCTCAGTAAGCCAGGCCGAAATCTGTGAAACGGCTTCGGGATAGCGATTCAAGAAGTCAAAAACGATAATGCCCGTGATAATGCCCCGCGCCGTCACGATTTTCATGTAGTTTTTAGGCCCTTCAATAGACGCGTTATTATATTGTGAGATTGCGCCGCAAATCACGACCCGCGCACCCATTGCCAGATGTGCCAATCCAATATCTAACTGTTCACCACCAACATTATCGTAAACAATCGCCATTTTTTCGGGACAATCCACCGCCAAACGTTCAGCGATATTCTCCGCTTTATAATTGATAACCACGTCGAAACCAATGCTTTTCAAGTAGTTGCACTTTTCATCACTCCCCGCCGTACCAACGACGCGGCAACCTTTTAGCTTTGCAATTTGCCCAACGGTTGTGCCAATAATCCCCGCCGCACCCGTGATAAAAACGGTTTCTCCTGCTTTCGGTTGACCGCGTTCGAGCAAATCAGAATAGGCTGTCATACCCGGCATTCCCAAAATACCCAAATGCCAAGACAGTTTTCCGAGCAATGTATCTACTTTCGACACGCCTTTACCGTCCGAAATTGCGTATTCTTGAACGCCAAGCAAGCCGTTTACAAATTCGCCCACTTTGAAATCGGTATTTTGAGAATCAATGATTTCCCCCAAAGTGAACGCCCGAACAGGTGCATTGAGCGGCATCCCAGAAATGTAAGTCGTCCCCGCGTTCATCCAACCGCGAATCGCAGGGTCGAGTGAAATGTAACGATTTTTAATCAAAAACTGCCCGTCTTGAAGCGGCGGTACATCAGCCTCGACTTCTTGAAAAATGTCCAATGTTGGCAAACCTTGCGGACGGGCGATAAGGTGGATTTGTAGATTTTTCATTCTAATTATTTTAACGTACAGGCGACTTTAGTCGCCTAAAAAAACCTAAACAATTGATTACCAATAGTTAAACTTAAATTACTCAATAAACTTTGTAAACTTAAATTACTTTGTTTACATTGTAAAACTCATTTAAAACGCCTAAAATACTGAGGGGTATATTATCTACGGATTACGCAGATTATCACGGATTATACCCTCATACAAGGCTTGTAAGATGCCAATGTAGCCAAACATTCCGCCCGTAATGTCAATAATCGACGTGCCAGCCCTAAGCGGGTCGCCTTGTCTGCCTGTCATGTAGGCGAGGCCACCCATCATCTGCACCACCTCGTCCATTGCGTGTCGGCGTTCGTAAGGGCCCGATAAAAAACCTTTGAGGGCGCAATAAATGAGACGTTCGTTGAACAAATTGAGTTTTTCGTAGCCAAAACCAAGGCGTTCCATCGTTCCCGGCCCAAAGTTTTCGACCACAATATCCGCCGTCTTTGCTAACTCATAAATAATAGCCCGTCCTTCATCAGCTTTCAAATCAATGGCTAAACTTTTCTTATTTCGACTGTAAAAAGGGAAATAACCCGTCCCGAAACCACGCAATCGCCGCGTTGCGTCGCCTTCAAGCGGCTCAATGTGCAGGACTTCAGCACCCATATCAGCCAGCAGCAAGCCCGTCGTTGGCCCCATAACAGCATGGGTAAATTCTAAAACTTTAAGACCTTTGAGTGGTAACATGATAAGTTGGTTTTATTTTTAAGATGCCATTCAAAACGCGCATTAACGATATTGATGCCGTAGTCAAGAAATTTATTTACGGTATTGCCTTTATTGAGGGCAATTGATTTCCCAATAACGTTTTACACCCCCTCAGTATAAAACGCGTTTGGAGCTATTTTTACAAAGTAAACTATGTAAACATGATAATTTTAGTCAAAAAATATGAATCATCCCTAATTTTTTAACAACGAAAACTCGAAATTTTTTATGCTGTCTTTACGGCAGCGTAGCTGCCAAATCTTGGTAATACTACTTAATCGCCCAATTTTTTTATGCGGTGTAACCGCTAAACGCGCTATTTTGCGGTTACACCGCATTGTGAATAGGCTGTTTATTGATTGTATTACCAAGGTTTGGCAGCTACGCCGCCATCAGACAACAGAATACCGTCAATCTTTGAGTGAATAATACAAAAAAAACGAATTTTCGTTGTTAGAAAATTAGGGATGATTCATGTTAATATTCTACGAGAATACCCCTCAGTATAAAATGATTTTTCGGCCTTTCGAGATGCGAAACCTTCAAAACAGTCTGACCTAAAGAATGACATATTTGTTTACAACAGTTACTATGTTTACAAAATCATTGTTTACTTGATTTATATTACACAAAATATAATACTACTATACATTTTGCACGACATGGGCCACAGATTGAAGGGGTTAGACTGATTTGCATTGATTTTTATCGTGTATGCCTAAAAAATTAGTGTAAAATCTGTCGTATCTGTCCAATCTGCGCGGGTCATTTTGAATTTGTACAGTAATATTCAAAATCTTACTAAAAATGAATTTCATTCGGCTCAACATGCGTTAAAACATTGTAAATCAATGGTTTATGCTGCATGATAAAATCTTTAACATCGTGTCCAATTTTATGTCCTTCTCGAACTGATAAATTGCCATCGACGACAATGTGAATATCAACGAAATATTCAAAACCCGATTTCCGAACAAAACATTTTTCAACTTCCATAACGCCTTCTACCTGTGCCGCGAGTGTGCGAATCTCTTCCAACAAATCATCTGAAACGGCTTTGTCCATGACTTCATGAAAAGCGGGTTGAAAAATATGCACGGCGTTGTAAACAATCAAAACCGCCGCAATTAACGCCGCCCAATCGTCGGCACTTTCGTAGCCTTCGCCGCCAATAAGCGCGATTGTGATGCCAATAGCCGCCGTAAAGGACGTAATCGCGTCACTTCGATGGTGCCACGCGTCGCCTTTGACCGCCGTACTGCCAATGTCGTTTGCCGTCTTCTCAACGTACCGAAACATCAGCTCTTTCACGACGATGACGACAATCAGTATAATTAACGTGTAAGCTTTGGGCGTTTTGTGCGGCGTCATGATTAAATGTATGCTCTCGATGGCAATCAGAATCGCTGCCGCAATCAATGAGACAGCCACGACGATACCCGCTAACGGCTCAGCGCGCCCGTGTCCGTAAGGGTGGTCTTCGTCGGGTGCTTTCGACGCGGCTTTCAAACCTAACCACACGATAATAGATGTGAACACATCAGCAAGCGACTCAATCGCATCGGCAATGAGCGCGAAAGAATTGCCGAACAAGCCAGCCAAGCCTTTGACAAAGGCCAAAATGAGGTTGACGAAAATACCTGCCCGAATGCTTTTGATGCCAATTTCGGCAGGATGCAAAGGCGACTCTTTAAATGGTGCGTTTTCCATGCGGCAAAGGTACGAAACTTAAAAACTACTGAGGGGGTCATTTTGAATCTAAATTTTGTAAACATTTAAAACTATTTAAACAATGTAAACACTAAATTTTTTGTGTGTTTACTATTTAAACAATGTAAACAGCAATAAAAACAGCAAAAGGCTTTTTCCAAAAATAAAAGGACTTTTTCAGGTCTTTCATTTTTTTGTTTTAAACGACGTGATGTACCCGAAGACAAAATAGTGAATTTTTGAGATTAGAGTTTCTTAAAATCAAAAAAAAAGGTGTTTTTGTATTTAATATACCTTCTCCAAACGGCTAAATTGTGCAGAGAAAAATTTATTTTCAAAAGATGGAATAAAAAGTATCGTTTTATTTGTAAACTCGAAAAACTTTGTAAACTTTGCCCACAATGTAAAACATTTAAAAAATGTAAACATTTTAAACAGTGTTTAAACCATCTAAAATTCGTAAATGTTATGGGTAAGACGATTTCAATTGCCAACTTTAAAGGCGGTGTCGGCAAAACAACTTCCACCATAAATATTGGTGCAGCCTTACAGAGTGCGGGCAAACGTGTGCTGTTGCTCGACCTCGACCCTCAATACAACTTGACGCAGAGCCTCGGCGTGACGCACGTCGAACGCCCCGTTTATGGGTCGTTGCGTGGGGAATATCCGTTGTCGCCCCTTGTGATTATGGATGGACTCGACTTGATTCCCTCGTCGTTGGAACTGATAAAAGCGGAAATTGAACTCGCGGCAGAATTCAAACGCGAGGACATTCTGAACCGTCTGCTCGCCCCGTTGACCCCTCAGTACGACTACATATTGTTGGACTGCCCGCCGTCGCTTGGTTTGTTGACAATTAACGCCTTCGTTGCGAGTGACGATATATACGTACCTGTAGAAGCGGAGTTTTTGGCCTTGAAAGGGTACGCCGTTTTGAGCGAGGCAATCGGGCGCATCGGCTTGACGATTGATAAGGTTTTCGTAACGAAATACGACGGGCGCAAAATTCTCAACCGCAATGTCCTAGACACAATTCAAAATTCACTCGGCGATGCGGCCTTTAAAACAGCTATCCGCGAAAATGTTGCCCTCGCTGAAGCACCGACGCAAGGCTTAGACATTTTCCGTTATGCACCACGCAGTATCGGTGCGGATGATTACAGGGCGTTGACGAAAGAAATCATGGAACGGCCTTAGAAGATTTCAAATTTCAGTGATTTCAAATTTCAACAACATACCAACGCGACCAAACGAGTTTATTGAAATTTGAAATCTTTGAAATCTTTGAAATCCACAGAACAATTTGTAAACTATTTAATTCTAGTAAACTTTGTAAACATAGTTTAAAATGGCAAAGAAAAATTTAATAAATGCCGATATGTTGTTGGCTACGCCTAAAAGACAAGACGAGCCACGGCAATTCGCTGAAATGCCCGTCGTTGTTGCCCCTGTGCAACCCGCTCCGCTGCAACCCGAAGTGGCCTCTATCAAAAAAGGGTTGAAAAATGACGAAACCCGGGCGACGTTTATAGTACGTGAGAATTTGCTGGAAAAACTCAAAGCCGTGGCCTATTGGGAACGGCTAAATATTAAAGATGTTATTAATGAAGCTCTCGACCGCTACGTAGGGGCGTATGAGCGTCAAAATGGCGACCTAAAAGACGTGCCGAAGAAGTAATAAAGTCTGATAGTTGGCACGTCCGTACATTCCATGATAATTCGGCTTAATTGATAACAAAATAACAAATATTTTCGAGTCGTAACTCGCTGGAAATTGATTTATAAATTTCTGAGAAAAACAACAACCCTTTTTGTTGTTGTTTTAAAGTTTTAAATGTTTTATTGTTTAGAGGCTGTGCAACTAATTGATTATCAATTAGTTGCACTTTTTATTATCGAGGAATGTACGGGTAAGTATCGAGGAATGTACGGATTAATATCGAGGAATGTACGGATAATTATCAAGAAATATACGGACAAGTATCTGGAAATGTACGCACTTCTATCATTAAATGTACGCATAGTTATCTTGAAATGTACGGACGATTTTTCTCTAAAATCCTATTTGAATTATCGAGGAATATACGGACGATAACCCTATCGAAGTCTTATTTGACTATCGTTAAATATACGGACAATTTTTAGATTTAAAATATTCTAATTATCGTAAGATGTACGGATGATTCGATGATTTTTGACCCAACTGAACTATTCTAAAATCTACAGATACGTTTTACGATTTTAAATATATCAATTATCGTGAAATATACGGATGATTTCTATGGTTTTAGCTGCTCAAATTATCATCAAATATACGGATAACCACCCCCTCAGTATTTTTCCAAGTTTTGAGTTTTGAGTTACGCGTTTTGAGTTATGAGCTGCAGCTACAAACTCAAACATTCAGAACTTAAACGTATATTCAGTATTTTCTGTCTTTTTAGCTTTTTGAACCATTAAAACCACTTTCACTACAGTATAAATACGCGTAAATATGCTATTTTTTGTTTTCTAACTATCGTGAAATGTACGGATGTGAAAAAATAATTTTCATTTTCTAACTATCAGTTCTTTACAATGTCAATGATAGTTAATAGTTTTGGAGCAAAATTCAAGCGTATGGGAATAGAAAACGTTAAACCGCCCGTTGTGTTGGCGGATTCTGAACACATTTTTGTCCAATCGAACGATTTTATTCGGGCAAAATACAAGGACAATATGACCTTTTGGGAATTTATGATTTTCGGAAAAATGTGTACGATGATTTCGCCCGAAGATGAAGACTTTAAGGAATACACCATATTTATAAAGGATTTGATTGGCCTTTTGGGCATTACCGACGGCGGTGGCGTCTATAAATACGTATTGGAAGCGGCCTCTCGGCTGCTCGACAAACGCGTCATTGTCTCTTATAAAGACGATACAGGCCGCCGCATGGTACTTGAAACAAACCTCGTGGCAGGGTTTTCAAAACCCGAAAAATTGATTAAAAATGAGCCTGTTTTTATCAACATTACCTTTCATCCACAGCTAAAACCGTTTTTATTGCAATTGCAACGCGATTTTACGAAGGTTGACCTACGTAATTATAAATTTTTGCGGACGGGAACGAGTATTCGGTTGTACCATCTTTTGAAACAATATTATGGGCGGCGTCAGCACAATGTTGAAGTGCCGTTGGATGAGTTGAAAGAGATGTTGGGCGTGGCCAATAAATACGATTTGTATGGGCATTTTAAGGCGGCGGTATTAGAAGAAGCGCGAAAACGACTGGTCGAAACGACGGATATTAATTTTGCTTATCAAGAAGTTAAAGTTGGTCGAAAAGTAGCCGCGATTGTTTTCCATATTAAAGAAAATGTGGCTGGACATTCGACAGTAGAAGAGTTGCCGCGTATGTCACCGATAAAATTGCCTCAAACTTCAACGAGTTTCAGCAAACCTTTGCCGATTTCGGTGATAAATACCATCAATTTGGCCACAAATGTCCCTAATTTGCCCGTAAATACGCCGATAGTGGCCAATGACATTGAAGTTTTGGCGCGCCAAACTTGGCAAGTATCGGCTAAAATGTGGCAATCTTTGGTTGAAAAATACGATGAAAATGCCTTGCGTCAAGCTGTTTTCGTTACTCAAAAAGCGGTGGAAGCGGGAAAAGTGAAAGATGCAGCAGGTTTTTTCGTGCAAGCCGTTCGCAATGGTTACATGGATGCCGAAGATAGTAAAATTGCGAAGCAAAAACAGCAAAAAGCGACTGTTGCGAAGCAAAAAGTGGACGAAACGAACCAACGTAGCCTCATTGACGCCAAACGAAAAGCGGATTTTGAGAAAGAAAAACAAGCCATTTTCCAAATGTTGGAAGACGATATTGAACTGGTGGACGCGGTTGCAAAACGCTTACACGGCGGCATTTTGCAAAGCAGTTACGACGATACCAAGAGTTTTGATGATAATTTGCAAAATCCGCTGCTACTCGCCGCCGTGATGAACATTGTGAAAGAAATTAGAAGTAAAAAAGGGTAATAAATTGACTAAGTTTACCAAGTAATTTTTTTAAACCATGTAAACATTTTAAACAAAATTTATAAACGCCTCAAAATACGGTCGGGATAATCCGTGATAATGCCATCAACACCGATGTTTATCAATTGTCGCATAGCGGCAGTATCATTGACTGTCCACGGGATGATTTTGATGTTTTCGGCGTGACTACTGTCAACCGTTGCCTTGCTGATAAGTAGAAAATACGGGCTGTAAATTGTTGGTTTAAAGGTCAAACGTTTGAGATTTTTACTCAGACCATTCCCATTTTCAACCAATAAAGCAGTCGTTTGCTTCGGATTTAGCTTGTGAATGGCCTCTAAACTTCTAGGGTCGAAAGACTGAATGCAGCTTCGGTCGGCTACTTTCAACGCCTTTATTTCGTCAAAAACGAGTTTTGCGAAAGCCGATATTGAGGGGGTGCGTTTGTTGTCAAAATCGGGTTGACTTTTGATTTCAATATTGAACAAAGGCAGGGGTTTTCTTAGAAAATCGGCTTGTTTGCGAACCGCTTCGACGACTTGCCGTAAGGTTGGCTTAACCGTTCGCATCGCTTTTTGTTCCCAAAAACGAGGATTGCCACGGCTACCGCAATCACATTTCTGTACTTCTTCGGCGGTCATTTGCCAAATCAATAGCTTTTCTTCTTCGCCTTTTTCTACGGCTGAACCATTTGCTTTCATACAAATATCGGCATTCATCCACGGTTCGTGCGAAACGATTAACTGACTGTCGCGGCTCACGGCGAGGTCAAGTTCGAGGGTGGTGACGCCTAATTCTAACGCTTTCAAAAACGCGGGAATCGAGTTTTCGGGCAGTAAACCCCGACAGCCGCGATGCCCTTGCCAATCAAAATTAGCTTTTAGTAGGGTAGGAGCGGGGCTTTTATCGCTCATTTGCGGTTTATACTGAGGGGTCGTGCAAGCGGCAAAAAAGAGCGTTGTTGCTAATAAAATGGGTGTTTTATACGTCATTTTTAATAAATTTACTTAGTTTACTGTGTAAACATTTTAAACAATGGAGTTCGATTCGCTCATGTATAGGTGTATAGCGTGCCTATGCGAGCGTTTTTGGTAAAGATGTAAAAGTAGTTGGATATAGCTTCTAAAAAGACGCCTCGAAACCGTAAACTTTACAATTCCTTAAATTGGGCTTAACGTGCATTCGTAAACGGCGTTCTACCTTTGTGGCATCAAAATAAGGAAATAGCTTACCTCTATCCTTTTTTGACGAGTAGGTTTTCCCTTTTTCAGGCTAAACATTGGCAAACGACGACGCAAGGGGCTTTATCTGAAATAAAGCAATGGTCTCGTTAGCTGGTGTTTTTTTTGTGCCTCACACAGAGGTCACAAAGGACACAGAGTTTTTTCTTTTGGGGTCAGCTTCTTTTTTTATGTTTGCTCATAGTTTGTAACAAATGCTTACAGTGTTTACAAAGTTTAAACAGTAACTTGTGTAATAAAAATGGATAAAGCAATGAAAAAAGATGCACTTATATTGACGCACGGTCTTTTGACTACAGAAAACGGTAAAACAGCGCATGGTTTGATTCGCGGGAGCGACCGTTTTAATATTGTTGGGGTTATTGATTACGTGACGGCTGGTCAAGATGCGGGGGAAGTTTTGGATGGCAAACACCGTAATATGCCCATTTTTGATACCATAGAAAACGCTGTTAATCAATTAAATACCCTCCCTCAGTATCTGGTTGTCGGTGTGGCCGTTGCGGGTGGCCGTTTGCCCGTGGAGATGTTGGAGATACTAAAAACGGGGATTCGATTTAAGATAAACATTATCAATGGTTTGCACGAGTTTTTGACAGACAAACCTGATTTTGTCGAGTTGGCAAAGGCTTACGGCGTTGAATTGACGGACATTCGCCGCGCTAAAAAGGCAACTGAAATGCAGTATTGGTCGGGCAAAATTACGGAAGTTAAAGCTCCGCGTGTTGCCGTTTTGGGCATGGATTGCGCGGTTGGTAAGCGCACAACGAGCCGTTTTTTGGTCGAAACGTGCCGCAATGAAGGCATAAAAGCCGAAATGATTGCGACGGGGCAAACGGGGTGGATGCAAGACGGGCGGTTTGGGTTTATCCTCGATTCGACGTTGAACGATTTTGTAACAGGCGAATTGGAAACGCAAATCGTCAAATGCGACACCGAAGCGACGCCCGATGTCATTTTTCTGAATGGGCAGTCGGCGTTGCGGAATCCGATTGGGCCGTGTGGGTCTGAATTATTGTTGTCGGGGCAAGCAAAATGGGTCGTTTTGCAAGCAATGCCGTCGCGGAAATACTACGAAGGAACGGAAGATACGCTAAAAGCTGAAATCCCAAGTGTGGCGAGTGAAATAGAATTGATACGCATGTTCGGGGCGGAAACGATTGCCGTCACACTCAATACGCATGGTCTGACGACCGAAGAAGCGCGAAAATTGGCCAATATACTGAGGGGGGCTTTGAAAATTCCCGTCGTGCTGCCTTTAGAAGATGGGGTAGGGGAGATAGTGGAGGTGATTAAACGTATCCTTAAATAAAATGGCTCACTGATTGGGCTGATGCGACTGATTTACACTGTTTTTTTTTCTTCTAAATGACAAAAAGGAGAAAAAATCAGTGTAAATCAGTCGCATCAGCCCAATCAGGGGCTCATTTTGTCGCTACGGCTTAAAAACGCGTGCCGCTTTGACGGCCAATTTCCAACCTTTATAGAGTGTATTGGCTTCTGTGCGCTTCATTTTTGGCTTAAACGGCGTTTGCAACTGCCAATTTTTGGCAATATCCGTTTTGTCTGCCCAATAACCGACCGCCAAACCTGCCAAATAGGCCGCACCTAAAGCGGTTGTTTCTTGCACGACGGGTCGCTCAACTTTTGTGGCCAACAAATCAGCTTGAAATTGCATCAAAAAATTGTTTTTTACCGCCCCGCCGTCCACGCGCAAACCCGACAATTTTATACCCGAATCCTTTTCCATCGCGCTCAAAACGTCTTTGGTTTGGTAGGCGATGCTCTCCAAAGTGGCCCGAATTAAGGTCGCTTTTGATGAGCCACGGGTTAATCCGAAAATCGCGCCCCGCGTGTCAGAATCCCAATACGGCGTGCCTAAGCCGACGAAAGCGGGGACAACATACACGCCGTCGCTCGATTTTAAGCTCTTGGCATACCCCTCAGTATCGGCGGCATCTTTGACCAATTCGACGGCATCGCGCAGCCACTGAACGGCAGAACCCGCCACGAAAATAGACCCTTCCAACGCATATTCGACCTTGCCGCCGACGCTCCACGCAATCGTTGTGAGCAAGCCATTTTTCGACGCTACGGCTTTTTCGCCCGTGTTCATGAGCATAAAACAGCCCGTTCCGTAGGTATTTTTCGCCATGCCAACGCTGAAACACGCCTGTCCAAACAAGGCCGCTTGTTGGTCGCCCGCAATGCCCGAAACGGGGATGCCTTCGATGCCCATAATGTCTGATTTTGCCGTTCCATATATCTGTGAAGATTCTAAAACAGTTGGCAACATAGACGCAGGAACGGTCAAGGCTTCGCACAATTCAACGTCCCATTTTAAGTCATGAATGTTATAAAGCATTGTACGTGAGGCATTTGTGACGTCCGTGACGTGTACTTTTTCGTTCGTTAGATTCCACAAAATCCATGTATCCATTGTGCCGAAAAGCAACGCGCCTTTGTTGGCTTTTTCGCGCGCACCCGCCACATTGTCGAGCATCCATTTGACTTTTGTTCCTGAAAAATAAGCGTCAATCAGCAGCCCCGTTTTGGCGCGTACTGAGGGGTCTAATCCTCGTGCTTTCAAATCGTCACAAATGCCCATTGTTTGGCGGCTTTGCCAAACAATGGCGTTATAAATCGGTTTTCCCGTGTTTTTGTCCCAAACAACGGCAGTTTCGCGCTGATTTGTGATACCAATGGCCACAATATCCGACGGTTTGACCTCCCGCAAAACGGTCTGCACGACGTTCTGAACAGACTGCCAAATCTCCTCGGCGTTGTGTTCGACCCAGCCTGGATGCGGGAAAATCTGCGTAAATTCTTGTTGGGCCGATGCAATCACATTGCCGCGTTTGTCGAACACAATGGCCCGCGAACTCGTCGTGCCTTGGTCAATGGAGAGAATATATTTTTTCATTCTGTTAGATTAGTTGTTAAAAAATTTGGGACAAGATATAACAGGGGTTTTGATTTTTAGTACCCCCTCAGTATAAATGCTCAAAAAGCCTTAAAAACGTCGATTTTAAAGGCTTTTTGCGGCAAAATAGGGGAGGAGGCTTCTGAAAACTATTTTCTAATATCTTTAAAAATAAATACTACTGCCGCTATAATTAACAACATTGAGCATAAAATAGCCGCCGCCATTTCCCAATTTTGGTCTTTTAGAAAATTAATGACAAAAATGATATTCACAATTAGTACAAGAATCAATATGATTAGCGCATTTAGAGAAAAATCAAATTGCTTTCTGTTTTGCTCTAAAATAGCGTTTTGCCTTTGATTAATATCTTCAATTTTTTCACTCGTATTATCTAAAATCTCATTTAAACTCTTGATATTTTCAATTTTAGCATCAAGGGTTTTGTAAGTATCTTCTAAGTACATGACAAAAAACTTTTTTGCTCGTTTCGCTCGCAAAAAAGAAGGGAAGGTGGTTCAAATTTCGGGCTTTGCCCGAAATTTGAACCACTTTTCCCTCTTTTTGCACGAGCGAAACGAGTGCGAAAAGGTGTTTACCTTTTTTGTCATGTACTTAGAAGTATCTTTTAAATCTGTTTGTTAATCTAAAAACCTGTTTTCTTTTTTATTACTTTCTTCGAAATTGCTTAATAACATCTCTTGCATTTTCATACTGTGCCTTTCTTTTTCATCAATAACACTATCTATTTGTGCAATATTCTGTTCAACTAACTCAATAGTTTGCGTTTGCTTTTCTAAAATAATGTTGCCTGTATTTCCAATTTCGTCTATTGCTAAGTAACGCGAAATAAATAAAAGCGTATTTTCATACGCACTGTTTTTCGCTGCGCGAAAAAGGCGTGCGTGGAGAAAATCTATCGGAGGCAGCTTG
>JAYSRS010000194.1:0-16396 GCA_043720935.1 Saprospiraceae bacterium | reverse complement strand
ACAAGCTGCCTCCGATAGATTTTTTCCCGCACGCCTTTTTCGCGCAGCGAAAAACAGTGCGTATGAAAATACGCTTTTATTTATTTCACGTTCCTTATATTTGCGCGAATTTAAAAAATAGAAATTATGTCAAAACAAGTGCAACTCGTCGGCAAATCCGACAACGGTAAACTATCAAAAGAGCAAACGAAGTTTAACAGTTATTTGAAACGCATCAAGGCAACGAAAAGCCAAATTGAAGATTTAAAAGCAGCAAATGCTTGGCTGATTAAGGTCGGAACGGCCCGCGTGCTGCCGATTGATAGGCTAGATGTGGTGGCTAATAAAGATTTTCTATTGGCACTTGACGGGCATCGGGAGTTACATAAATTGTCGCAATCGCAACGACGAAAGTTTGACGAAATGATGCTTCAAGAGATTGAATCTGTGATGAATTACGAAGAATTTGACGAATTAAAGGCAATTTTTGAGAAATATGCAGGTAAAAACTACGACGAACACGTTGCTGAGGAAGAAGCAACGGCCAAACAACAAGCGGCAAATATGATGAATATGATGTTCAACATGGACATTTCTGCTGATGATGAATTGGAAGATGTGATGGAAAAAGTGGCCCAAAAAAAAGCAGCAGTCGAGGCCGAAGCCGAGGCTCAACAAGCGGCAGCGGCTGAACGTCGGGCGAATAAAAAAATGACTGATAAGCAACGGGAACGTGCTGAAAAACAAGCGGCGGCTGAGGCGGATATGAGCAAAACGACGAAACAAATTTACATAGATTTGGTCAAAAATTTTCATCCTGACCAAGAGACGGACGAAACACGGCGGCAATGGAAAACTGAAATCATGCAAAAAGTAACCGTCGCCTACAAGGAAAATGATTTTTTGAAACTCATCGAATTGCAAATTTCGTTGTTAGAAGAACGCGAAAATAGGCTAGAAGGGCTTGGAGATGAGCAACTTAAATATTTTAATAAATCGTTGCGTGAGCAATTAAGCGAATTAGAGTACGAAGCGCAAATGGTACATCCGCAGCACAATGGAAATCCGTTTGGCCATTTTTATTCACCTAATCGGGCCGTTTCTGAAATGCAAATGGAGAAACATATCAAGCAAATGAAAAAACAGACCAAAGGCCGACAAAGCAACACAGAGTTTATCAAAAGTTTGTTTGGTTTGAAAGAATACCTTAAACAATTCGTCGTTCGAGAAGATTTTGATTTGCAGATGCAGGATATGCGGCAATTTTTTAGGTGAAATACTGAGGGGGTAAATTTTATAATAAATTGATTGCCAACGGTTTAAATCCTTCGAGGTTTTGCAAACCTCGAAGGATTGTCTTCTTTTTTTAGTGATTCAAAACCAACCGCCGCGTCTCCGCAAACCCGCCGTCCGTCGTCAACGTGGCGATGTAAACACCCGAAGGTAAATTGTTAGGTTGCCACTCCACGCTGTAATCACCCACGGATTGTTGTTCGTTGACCAAATCAGTGACTTGCTTACCCGATATATCATAAATTTTTAGATTTATAAAACCCGTTTCTACAACCGAATAGCGCACTGTTGTTACGTCGCTAAATGGATTCGGCGCGTTTTGTTCAAGGTGGTTTTTGGCCGTAATTTCAACCGTTCGCGTTGCACTCACCGTTACAGCGTTTGATACGCCGCTTTCGTTGTGCAATCTGTCCACCGCCGTCACGACATAAACAAAGGCGGAAGGGTTGGCAAAAGCATCGGTAAAACTCGACGTTGTGTCAGAAAGCGTCATGTGTCTGATGGCCGTCGCTTTGTCCAGATTGATGGTTTCGCCAACCAAAAAGCGATAAACGACATAGTAACTTGCCGTTTCTCCGTCTGTTGCCGCCGTCGGACGCATCCAACGAAGCGTGACTTGCGTTTGAGTAGGATTGATAGTTGCTGTCAAATTTGTCGGTGCTTTTGGTGCAATACTGTCTTTCCAAAGCATCGGCGGAATGAGGGCAGGTGTTTTGTAGAGATTATTTTTCAGAGAATCTACAAAGCCTAACGGATTGGCTATTAATGATTTAGTGTTGTAAAAAATGCTGCCCAATACTGAGGGGGTCGTCCGATTGAGGCGCAACTCATTGGGCATCATCGTCGGCTGTGACCAAGTAGCATCCGTTCCACCATTGTTGATGCGGTAGGCGGCTTGACCGATGTAAACGTGTCGGCCATTGGTATTGTTGGCCCACCACGGCGTTAGAACTTCGTATTTTGCAGCCGCAAAACCGATGCTCCAATACAATTGTGGGGCTGCGTAATCTATCCAACCTTCGCGTAGCCACTTGCGGGAATCGGCGTAAATATCAGAATAACTTTGCAAGCCATTCGTTGCCGAGCCTTGCGGGTCAGATGATTGATTGCGCCATATTCCGAAGGGCGAAATGCCAAATTTGACGTATTTTTTAGCATTTTTAATGCTGTCGCTAACGGTTTTTATTAACAAATCCACATTGTCGCGTCGCCAATCGTTTTTATTAGCGATGCCGCGACCGTTCGCCGCGAAGGTATTATCGTCGGCAAAAATGAAGCCCGTTTGTGGGTACGGATAGAAATAATCGTCAAAGTGTACGGCGTCAATATCATAACGGCGAACGACATCCATAATCACCCCAACAACGTACTGACGCACGGCGGGCAACCCCGGGTCGAGCATCCGAATCAAATTGTAGGGCTGAATCCAATCGGGGTGCTGATTCGAGACGTGCGATGCCGCAATATTTGACGAATTGGCACTTACCACGGCGCGATACGGATTGAACCATGCGTGAAATTCCATCCCGCGTTTGTGCGTTTCAGCAATCATAAAGGCCAACGGGTCGTAATTTGGCGACCGCCCTTGTTGTCCCGTGAGCCATTCTGACCACGGTTCAATATCGCTCGGGTAAGTCGCGTCGCACGCCGCCCGTATCTGTACGACAACGGCGTTCATACCCGCCGCTTTGTGAAAATCCAAAATATTGGTAAATTCCAAACGCTGTGCGTCGGCGGTCAGCGTTTTATTGCTCGGCCAATCAATATTGGAGACATGAGCAATCCATGCGGCGCGAAATTCACGTTTTGGGGAATTTTGAGCCACTAATTGGCCAATAGCTAAGGAGAAAAAACAGATTAGTAGGCGATTTCGCATTGGTGCGGTTTTAAAATTTGATTAAGAAGCAACAAATGTCTTTTAATTAGGCATATTTTCAACGAAATGCTGTTTTTTATTTATGGAACAAGTTTAAGGCTTAATTTAAAAAAATGAAAACAACATTACAAGAAGACCGTAGTTTGAGTTGACCCCTCAGTAAAACGCCGTTTTTTGCTTCATTTTAAGCAAAAAACGGCGTTTTACTGAGGGGTTACTTTTGTCATTCAGTTGGAATAAAAATGCCGCACCGATTTGCATCAGTGCGGCATTTTTATTATTCAAAATTACTTAAAACATCTTATTGTTTCACCAATTTCGTCGTAAAGGTCCGATTATCGGCGACAATTCTAACGAGATAGACACCCGCAGGGCGGTTTGTCATATCAAGTTCGTATTGCTGCTGTTGTTCTGATGTTTGGCTACGCGTTTCGTACAACAATTGGCCCATGACGTTTAAGACTTGAATCCGTGCCGCAGTTGGGCGGTTGAGTTCAAGATTTAAGGTCGTGTTGCCCGTTGTCGGGTTTGGTGCGAGCGTTACTTTACTGAAAATTGAACTCACATCGAACGTGCCAACGGTGTTTTGCACGGTGTAAACGCCCGCTTGTGTACACCCGCGACTGTCTGTAATCGTCACCGTATATGTACCCGCCGCGAGGCCGCCGATTGAATCCGTCGTTCTGCCGTTGCTCCAACTATACGTGAACGGTGCTAAACCGACCGTCGGTGTTACAGCGACCGAACCAATTGACGCACCTAATCTTGAATTGCGCACGCTCGACTGAACGTTGAAACTTTCAGGGCAAGTCAGATAATTAATATTGTCAATATCTACCCAATAGCCTGTAAATGCCGTGATGCTACTCACGATGCGGAAACGGAATCGAACAGACCGATTTGCAAAACGCGCCAATGAATATTTACGGGTTTGGTAAGCCGTTGAAGACACATGATTAGCGAGCGTGATGGTATCTAAATTGACAAAAACATTCTCGCAATCGTAAGCCACTTGTAAATTTAAGGTGTCCTTATTCAGTGGATCTAACGAATAAAGTACCGCCGGTGCAGCTTCGCCAACGAAACGATAGTCATACGAAACACTGTCTTTTGCACTCCGAATGGGGCCAAAACGGTGCGTTGTGAATGCTACATTTTTATTACTGCTCCAAATATTAGTGAATAAATATCCGTTTGTCGAAGCGTTACCGTGTAAACCGATGCCCACAGAGTTGGCAGGTATTGTCCAATACTGAGGGGTCAATCCATTGTCAAAATTGTAAGACGTAAACGTGCCAATCGCCGATGGAATCAAATAAGTGGCGCGTGTTGTGTCATTTGTCAACGCGATATCACCTAGTGCGCTTACCCAAGTCGTAATAGTGTGATTACCAGCTGCGGTTGAATTAAACGGTGTACGGAATTTGTACAAGGTCGTTTGGTTAGGCAAAATATTGAGCGTTGAGTCAATCAATTCTGTTACAGGCGTTAGGTTGTCAATGCGATAATTGGCATTGAAACGGAATTGACGCGTTGTACCTAAATTGGTGATTGACATTGAAACAGTATCAGCTGCTTGTCCGCACGTCGTAATATCCACGCGGTTTGTTGAACCTGCTGCCAAATCAATCGGTGCTGCTGCGCCGATGAAAATATCATCCACAGCAATACCACCGTAAGGCAAACCACCTGTTGCATTGACCGAACCATCTGAACGGAAGACAAAGCGGAAGCGGCAATTTGGTTTACCCGCAAAACCCGTTAAGGTGTTTTGGGCAGGTTTCCAACCTAAACCAGCCGTTGGGCCAGTCCATACGCCCCGTGCGATTGATGTAATGGTGTCATTGTACCAGTTTACGCCCGTTGCTCGTTGCCCGATGCGCGCCCATGTGACGCCGCCATTTGTTGAGCCTTCCAACCAGCTACCATCTAACCGATTTTCTGAATGGTAATTGAGGGCAAAGCTAATCCGTGGGTCAGCCGTCAAAGACGTGAAGTCAAAACAAGGCGATACCAAGTAGCTCCACTCATTATTATTATACGTATTAGCGGCATTTGCGCCAACTTTAAAGGCAAACGAGCCACTTGCTGCTCTGTTAATTGGCGAACCTGTCGGTGCGACCAATCCCCAAGTACCATTTAGTGAATCCGAGGTTGACCAAGTGCCAGTGCCGTTTTCAAAGTTTTGGAAGTAAGGGAATGTGTTAACCAACAATGGTTTTTCAAGACCAATGCGTAGAATCGTTGTAAAACTATCGTTCAAAATCTGTTGGTCACCCGCCAAGGTTATCCATGATTTAACGGTATAGTCACCCGCCGTTACCGTTTTGAATGGCTTGGTGGAACGATAATTCAATGCTTGATTTGGTGCGAGCAAACTATCAAGCGTTTCGCTCACAGTAGAACCATTATTAACTTGATAATTCAAGGTATAATTGCGTTGTGCCGTTGTGCCAACGTTTGCTACGCGCAACGTCAAAGTATTGATAACGCTATCGCCGCAAGGATTTGTACTTCTATTTGTAATAGGCGAAACGGATGCTAAATCCGTTGTCGCTACCGATGAAATCAACACATTGTCAAAAGCAAACCCATCAGCCGAATTAACCGAGCCATCCGAACGGAAACCAATTCGCAAACGAACATTTGCTCGGCCAGCCGTACCCCTCAGTACATTTTGCGCCAAACGCCAGCCTCTAACCGAGTCAACGCCACTGCCCCAAGTAGGTCGTGCGATAGACGCGATTGAGTCATTGTACCAGTTGATACCTGTATTGATGCGGCGGCCACCGACGATTTGCCAGCTCAAGCCATTGTCAATACTTGATTCCATCCAAGCACCGTCGAGGGCTGCTTCAGTATTGACGTTGATATTCATCGAAATCCGTGGGTCAGCCGTGAAAGAGGTGAAATTGAGACACGGTGAATTGACGTAAGCAAACTCATTATTTCTGTAAGAAGAGTCGGCCCAAGTTGTCCAAGCACGGACGCCCGAAGCAGCTGATGTGAAGACGCGGCCTCGTGGCTGAGCATATTGCCAAGTCGAATTGCCAACCGTATCGGTGACAAACCACGTGTCTTTACTCAACTCAAAGTCTTGATAGTATGGAAATGTACCAACTGTACGCGGGTGATTGACAATCAAAGTGGCGGTGTCATTGCTTTTATTTTTGTCGCCGCCTACTTCCGTCCACGCTTTGATGATGTATTCACCGATGGGTGAAAAATCGTACAAGGTGCGGAAAGCGATGCTTGCTGTGCTGTCTTTACTCAAAACGCCCGTAAACAAACCGTCGGCGGGAACGCTAATTGGTAAATTAATGCCATTCACACTCGCTTTGTATTGAAACAATTGTTGCGGCACGCCACCAATGTTTCTAATCAAAATCTTGATGCTGTCAACGCCTAACGAGCAGCTACTGCCCGGCCCGAGGATACGCGTAACGCTCAAATCCGTTGCCGTATCAGTTAGGAAAGCCGTAGGCCCTGTAACGACGCTCGAGTCGTTGCCGAAGCAAACGTTCCGAACGTAAACTTGATACCTAACAAATTCCGTCAAACCCGACATGACTGCAAAAGTGTCCGTTGTTGTCAAGCGGTTGCGGCCACGGCCATAAACGAAACCTGTGGTATCCCACTCAACGAGATAAGTGGATTGATAACCTCTATTGGCTGGACGCCACCGAGCTGTTGCGGTGTTTGTCCGAATGTCAGGAACGGTCAAAGCAACCGCCGAGCCACAATTGCGGCATTTAGCGATGTTGCGGTAAGCTATACCTACGGCTGGCGTCGGCCCTGCTGCAAAAAGCGGTGTTCCAGTATTGTCGAGCAAGGCGTAAGATATCTCATCTTCAAACGTACTTTGTGCTTCGTAGCGTACCCAAATTGAGTCGCCTGTGCGTACCCGAATGTCGTAGAAAACGGACAAAGGCACATTGGCAGGCCCCAACGAACGGTTCGTATAAGCGCGTTCGGAGCCGCTGCCCGAGCGGACATATACTTGCGAATCGTCCCACCCGTCACCGTAAGAGTCGGTGCAACGAAGTCGGAAAGTGCAACTGTCCTGTGCAGAGGCATTTGTGATGGTTAGCAACAGCAAAAATGCCGCGCATACTGCTCTGAAAAGAAACGTAATGGTCAATTTCATAGACGTATTTTTTAAAGTTCTTAAAAATTCAAGTTTGCTGGAAAAGCTTGTTAGAATAATGATGAATGATAAATGATAATTAATGAATCTGCAAATAATTGATTGTTAAGAATTTGTAGATATAAAATGGACACTTTATGTTCAACTTATTCCCTTAAAAATAAGGCTCAGTTAGGCTTTTTGCAGACCTTAAAACAAGCATTGTCCAAATGGAAGGTTAAAAATAGCGTTTTTTTTTATTTGTACCTTTCCTTCGTCTTTTTATTCGCTCAAATTCATTGAATTATACCTTCATTAAAGGCATTTGTTTCATTTTGTTCAAAATTGACGCACGAAGGAACGCGTTTTTTTTGAAAAAACAGACCCCTCAGTATTTTTCTTAAAAATGCACCATTGACATAACAAAATGATATGTTCCATAGACTTCCGCTTCGCTATTGGCAATCATTTCAACTCAAAAAAATATTTTCCAGTTTATCCGATTAAAGCTACCTTTCGTCCGACATTGCACATCGCTAATCCACGACTGGCAAGTCTTTTGAACGAAGTTAGAGTGTTATAAAGTTAGCTTGCCACTCTTGCGTTTCGGGTTTTGAGTTGGTTCGACGCGATTCCCGAACTCGAAACTCAAAACTCAAAAATACTGAGGGGGTGTTAAGATTTTCGATGCGGGCTTTATTTATCGTTTACCCTTCATTATTCATCATTTCAATGTCATTTAGAAATAGATAAATTATAAAGTAACAAATTGCAGTTCGCAATTGATTGATAATCAGTTGCTTGCAAATTTTTAATTTTCTTAGGTTTCCAGATTTTAACTAAAAAATCATCTAATTATGTT
The DNA here is from genome assembly GCA_043720935.1 of Saprospiraceae bacterium. GTDB lineage: Bacteria > Bacteroidota > Bacteroidia > Chitinophagales > Saprospiraceae > JAAFJT01. Next base: position 8,260 of record JAYSRS010000194.1, on the reverse strand, counting down.
TTCACGACTCACACCTGTTGGCAGAATGACCGTTACTGCCGTCATCATCGGTTTACTATTCGGCGGTTTCAAACTTTTACAAAGTAAAGGTTATTTAAACGCCAAAGAAGGCCAAGAATCCGTCACTTTAAATAAAATTGACCTACCCGACGCACCTAAAAACGCGGCATCGTCCGTCCCTGCACTCGGTTTGCCGAGTAGTAAACCCGCTAAATTCTCGTCGCCCGAAGTCCGTTGGCTCTTATGGGCATGGAACGCTCAGATGGTGCATTGTTAGCAAATGGTGGCGCGCAAACTACTGAGGGGTCAATTATGGCCGCTAAAAATGTAAATTTACGTATTACGCGCCAAGACGATGTGTCGCAAATGCAAGGCAATTTGGTCAAATTTGCCCAAGATTACAAGGCGAATCCTGCATCGGCCACAACGGGTTGTCATTTCGTTACCATTATGGGTGATGGGGCAGCAGCTTTCCTTGCGGGCGTAAATCCTCAGTTGGAAAAGCTCGGAAAGGACTACCGCGCTCAAATTGTTTACACCTGTGGACGCTCTTTGGGTGAAGATAAATTCATGGGGCCAGCCGCTTGGAAACAGAATCCGCAGACGGCAAAAGGGGGCGTTTGTGCAGCCGTTTTACGCGATGGCGATTGGAATATTGTCATAAAATGGTGTGGCGACATCGTCAATGATGGACACAGTTTAAAGGTGTGGCTGATGGGTATTCGGCATTTCAGTTTTTATGGTCACATCGTTCGTTTCGATGATAGACAGCATCCCCAAAACGGAATTTAATCACGCCCGAACCTTACGGCTTTCTGAATGGGAAACGGTATGGGAAGTGGTAATTCTAGGCAAAACTGACCGCGTTTTTGAGATAATTCGCCAAAATTTTGCTATTGCGTGGATGATGCTGACGATGGTAGAAGGTATTTCTCGCGCCGAAGGGAGCATCGGCACAATGCTCTTGAACCAAAGTAAACACTTGCATTTAGACGCCGTTTTTGCGATTCAATTTGTCATTCTAGGCGTCGGTATTTTTATGGATTACTTGATTGGCGTCTTCAAAAATATCGCTTGCCCATATGCGGCATTGATTTTGGAGAAGCGTTAAACTCAAAACCCGTTACTCAAAACTCAAAACTGATAAATTACTGAGGGGGTATTTTTAAAAGCACTAACACGTATTATATATGCATAACTGATGTTACGCAGACCTAACTCCGAAGACGTTGAATGTGAATAGCCGTAGGTTGCACCTACGGAATGAATAGACAAACGTGTTCCCAAGGGTTTGCGCAACATCAGTGCCTAGGAAGACTTGGCGCGCATTCGTATCAGTATGTAACTTAGAAACGCGTATGTAACCAAAATTGATTCAATAAAAGTTGAACAAAACACATGAGCTTTGTCATAAAATAGTCAATACCTAAACTGTTTTCATTTTTTATTGAAAATAAAAAATGAAAAAAAAGGCTCTAAATAATTTTAAGTATTTGATTATCAATTAATTAAGTAGCTTATTGGATAGTTTAAAGGATGAATCACAAAAATATTTTAGAAATTTTGTTTAACAAAAATTTGGTTTTTGTTAAACAAGAATCTACCTTTGTACCATCAAGAAAGACAAGAAGGTAATTAAGCCAATTGCGCTTTCATTTCCAATCATCCTAACTAAGTCTTATTTAATTATGAATACTCTAGAATTCAATCAGAATTTACACCAGCTCTCGAGCCTCCTGCACTCGTTCGCTTACAACTTGACAAAAAATATTGAAGACGCAAAGGATTTGTTCCAAGAAACATCTTACCGCGCCATCACGAACCAAGATAAATTTCGCCCAGGAACGAATTTGAAAGCGTGGCTTTTTACGATAATGAAAAATATTTTCATTAATAATTATCGGAAAAAAGTCAAGTCCAACACGCTCGTTGACTCGACGGAAAACCAGTATTTTATCAATTCAGTAGCTGTTTCAACGCCAAATCGCGCTGAAAGCGACATTATGATGCAAGAATTGACGCACATGGTAGATAATTTGGACAGTTCGATTCAAGTGCCGTTCGTGATGCATTATCATGGCTACAAGTACCAAGAAATTGCAGACGACCTTCGTTTGCCGCTTGGCACGGTCAAAAGCCGCATTTTCTTTGCGCGCAAGGAGTTAAAAGAAAAAATTAACGCACGTTACGATAATTTGGGTGCTGCCTACGAAAGAGGTGCGACACTCGTTGAACAAGATTAGTTTGATTTTTCATAATAGAGGGTGTAATTTGGCGATGACGACAATTTGTTGTCATCGCTTTTTTTGTGTTTTTTTCACACGGAGTTCACAAAGGACACAGAGTTTTGTATTTTTGGGGAACACATACGAGGCATAGAGGACACATAGTTTTTTCTTTTTTTTACTCTTGAAGGATTCAAAACCTTCAAGAGTTAGATAATTGGTACATAAAAAAACGCCGAAGTACAACACTTCGACGGTTTTTGTTTTGTCTGAATAACAAAAAAATATAATTTTCAAGCTGTTCAAAACCTATATTTTATGCAAAAATACTGAGGGGGTATCTCCTTTTGAATTTCGGACTTGAGATGTCGGCATCGCGTCCGAAATCCCAAATCCGACATCCGAAATAACCTTATTGTTTTTGCCATTTTTGCGTCGCTAAAACTTTACCATTGGCACGAACGACGAGCATATAAAGACCCTCATTCAAGTCACTAAGGTTAGTCAGCGTTTGGCTATAATGCCCAACGTCTTGCAAACCGCCACGCAATTGATTGACAACTTGGCCTTGAAGATTGACCAATTGAATGTCAATTGTCGCTTCTTGCGCCAAATTGTAGCTCAAATTTAAGGCATCGTGACCAGGGTTTGGATAAACACCGAAATTCGTCACCGCACCACTCAACGCTTCGACGCTACCTCCGCCATCGCCGCTACCAAAACAAGCAACACCCGAACGGAATTCTTTTGTTTTCCACTCGCCTGCACCCGTTGTACAGACAGCCCGTACACGCACAACGTAAGCCGAGCAACGTGTCAGACCCCTCAGTACGAAGCGCGGACGCGTTGAAGAAGGTGCCGATGTCCAAGCCGAATCAGTTGCTCTGCGATACTGCATTTCAAAGAAAGAAGCCAAAATAGTGGCACTTGCTTCAATGATCGTGCTGTCGTTGGTGCTTTTGATGGTCAAATCTTCAACTTTACAATTGTTGGTGTTGGTTACGCAAGTCCGTATAACCGTTGAGAAAGCGACCGAAGCGGCTTCGCTTGTGCGGCCATCCGTGCAGTTTGTGACCAAAGTCGCTTTGTACGTTTTGCAACGAATCAAGCCCGACAAGGTGTAATTGAAGCCTGTAACAGGTATTGTACGTGTTGAAAACGAACCGTCTGTACTGGCCACGACCAATAAATAATTCGACAAATCGGCTCTGTCCCAAGTGAAAACAACGTTTGAATCGTTCACAAAAGCGCGTAAATTCTTAGGTTTTGAGCAAAGTGGCGTGCAACCTGTGGTTTGGAAACGGGTAGGTTCGCCCCACGCGCTGCTGCTTGTTGCCGAACAGTTCGTTTTGACGCGGAACATATAGACTTGGCAAGCCGTCAAGCCCGTCAAATTATATTGATTGCCACGAACACCCGTTACCGAACGCCAAGCACCACTGTCGCGTGCGCCCATCCATTGAATGTCGTAAGTCAAGCCTGTAACGCCTACTGCCGTGTCCCAACGCAATAAAGTGGTTGTGTTAGCAGGTACGTAGCTCAAACGGCGCGGTGCTTCGCAACGTGTTGCGACAACGCAACCTGCTGAAACGACAGTTGCTGTTGCGCTCCATTCCGAGTACAAAACGACGCCAGCCGCTTGCGAACAAACCGCCCGAACGCGGAAACTGTAAGGCTTGCAAGATTGCGTATTGGTCAACTGGTAAGTCGGCGCAGTAACGCGGGTGCTAGCTGACCAAACCGAATCGCGGATACGCCATTGTACTTCGTAGCCCAAAGTGCTTGTGCCAACCCAAAGAATATTGATTTTGTTAGTCCCCTCAGTAAGGCCGCGCACTTCGCGTGGCGTGAGGCAAGGTGCAGCACAACCCAATGTTTTGAAGGTTGCCAACCCGCTATATTCACTTGACAAAGTAGCTGAACAAACCGTTTTTACGCGGAAAGTATAAGCCGCGCAAGGGTGTAAGTTGCTTAAAATTAATGAGTTAGTGGTGGTATTGATGGTGCGGTAAGCCGAATCCCGTGCGCCTTTGACTTGAACGACGTAGGTAACACCTGCGTTTGTCGAAGTTGCTGCCCAACCCAAAACTGCCGACGAATCCCGCGACGTTGCGAACAAGCCTCGAGGTGCAGCGCAAGGTGCAACGCAACCCAAAGTGCTGAAAGTAGCCGTGCGCCAATCGCTGAAAAGCGTTGCGCTACACTTAGCGCGAACGCGAACGGCATAGGCTTTGCACGCCTGCAAACCGTGCAATTGCAAAGTGCCTGTGTCGCGGACGCCACCCGACGACTGAAGGAGGGTCGAAGTCCAAGCGGCTGAATCAACGCCGATGCGGTATTGCACCTCAAAGAGCGTCGCGCCCGTTGGAAGCCAAAAGATAGTTGCGCCATTAGCAGTTGGAATAGCCTTAATTAAAGCGGGTGTCGCACAAGTTTGACCAAAACTTGTGGCCGCAAAACTTGCTAAAAAAGAGAGAAGAAGGATAAAACGTTTCATTGTTGAAATTTAAAACTTGAAATAAATTTTATTTTGAATGGGTAAAGGAGATTTGACAATTTTTGGAAAATTGTCAAATCTGAACCCGAGAACAAGACACGCAAAACATTTTTTTCGCTGCCTTGACACGCTCATTTTTAAATTTTTTCTACGTTATTATATGTACACGCTTTAGGCGCGATGCGTTGCTTGGGCGGAAGTAGGCAGGATAAGCAGATTGGGCAAGCGTTTGGGGGTATTTTTCTTGAAAATTGGAGATTCGTCAGAGAAGGCACGTGTTTAAAAACAAGGCCAAAAGTAAAAAACTTATTAACAAAAGGCTTGCAAAAATTAGCTTTTATAGGAATTAACCACTTTTTTCAACATTGATTTTCTCGCAAAAAAAACATATTTAATACAAAAACCGTTATACCTTAGACTACCTTCGCGGCGCAATTTCAAAAAATAGCGTTAAAAACACTCAAAATACTGAGGGGGTCTTTTTCTCATTTTAGGGCAGCTATTTTTTAGAAAATGCCTTATTAGATTGAAAATCAATTACTTATCTTAATTTAATTCTTGTTTAATTTCAACGATTATGGTAAAAATTTTGGTCAACGACGGCATGGAAGCCGACGGTAAATTGCTCCTCGAGGAAGCAGGTTACGACATTAACACAACGACAGTGCCACAGGCCGAACTCATGTCCGTTTTGCCCGATTACGACGTGATTATCGTCCGCTCGGCAACGCAAGTGCGTAAAGAATTGATTGACGCTTGCCCGAAACTCAAAATTATTGCCCGTGGTGGTGTTGGAACAGACAATATTGATGTCGATTATGCCCGTTCAAAAGGCATCGAAATCATCACAACACCTGCGGCTTCTTCGCAATCTGTTGCAGAATTGGCGATGGGCCATATTTTCACTTTGACGCGTTTTTTGCACCGTTCTAACCGCGAAATGGCAGGTGGCAACTTCAAAAAACTCAAATCTGCTTATGCTGAGGGCATTCAGTTGAAGGGAAAAACGATGGGTATTGTCGGTTTTGGCCGCATCGGTCAAGAGTTGGCGCGTATCGCAATGGCGATGGGCATGGAAGTGATGCCGAGCGACCCGTTCATCAAGGAAACGGATTTGTCGGTTAATTTATACAACACCAAGGATGTCAAATTGAACATTCATTTGCGCTCATATCCGCTTGAAGAAGTCTTGAAAAAGGCCGATTTTATCAGTATTCACACGCCTTCGCTTGGAAAAGCCTTGATTGGAGCCGACGAAATTGCTCAAATGAAAGATGGTGCGTTTTTGGTGAATTGCGCCCGTGGCGGTGTGATTGACGAAGATGCGTTGTTGGCGGCTTTGGAAGCGGGCAAATTAGGTGGCGTTGGCCTCGACACTTTTGTCAATGAGCCAAATCCACGCGCCGAATTGTTGAACCATCCAAAAATCAGCGTTACGCCTCACATCGGCGCGGCAACGATGGAAGCGCAAGCCAATATTGGTTTGGAATTGGCCGACAAAATCATCGCGTTTTTTGGTGACGATAAATAAGGTTTTAATGATGAAGTATGAATGATAAATTGTAAATGTACAGCAATTTCCGCTTTGGGATTTTAAGTTGCGGCGTAGCTGCAAAATCTCGGTAATACCAAGCATACGAAGCCGATAATCTCGTAAAAAAAAGGTCGAATTGAAGTTTTTGGACTTCAATTTCGACCTTTTTTTATGTTAAAAATTTAGACTTTTTAACGGTTTTGACGAAGTTGAGAGATTTGACAACTTTTTAAGCCCTATCCATCATTTTCTTAAAAACAAAATCGTCTCATTAATGTCTTTTTGCAAAATTCTATCCCCCCTCAGTATCGGAACGTATTTTCGATAATCAGCAAGCGTATTTTCAACAATATCAGACGATTGTAATGGTTTTCGGAACGACAAAGCCTGTGCCGCGACCATAAATTCGATGGCCAATAAGCGTTCGAGATTCTCAACAACGCGGAAGCATTTTGTAGCTGCATTAGCTGCCATGCTCACATGGTCTTCTTGGCCATTCGACGACACAATGCTGTCCACAGAAGCGGGAGTGCAAAGTTGTTTGTTTTGACTCGCAATCGCCGCCGCCGTGTATTGAGCAATCATAAAACCTGATTCTAAACCCCCATTTTCGGTCAAATAAACGGGCAAACCGCGCTCACCACTCAACAATTTGAAAACCCGTCGCTCTGAAATGCTGCCCAATTCGGACAACGCCATTGCCAAATAATCCAAGCCCAAGGCCAAAGGTTGCGCGTGGAAATTGCCGCCGCTCAAAATTGCATCATCATCGGGGAACAGCGTCGGATTGTCGGTCACGGCGTTGATTTCGGTCTCAAAAATATCTTCAATATGCCGCATCGCATCGCGGCTTGCCCCATGCACTTGTGGTACGCAACGGAACGAATAGGGGTCTTGAATAGCCGTTTTGGGCTGCGCCAAAATTTGAGACCCCCGCAGTATTTCACGGATTTTGGCCGACGTTTCATGCGCCCCCAAATGTGGCCGCACGCGGGTCAGTCGCTCATCGAAAGGCTCGATGCGGCAATCAAAAGCGTCTATTGCAATCGCTGTATTTAGATTGGCTTGTGCCAACAACCGCTTGCCTTCCAACAAACAATACACGCCATAAGCCGCCGAGAATTGCGTTCCATTGAGCATTGCCAAGCCTTCTTTTTCGGTCAAAACGAGCGGTTTTAGTCCTTTTTCGGCCAAATACTGAGGGGCCTCCATTTTTTGATTTTTATAAAAAACAACGCCTTCTCCAATTAACGGCAAAGCCAAATGGGCCAAAGGGGCTAAATCGCCCGACGCTCCGAGCGAGCCTAATTGATAAATAACGGGCAACGCATCGTCGTTAAAAAACTGAATCAGCCGCTCTAAAGTGGACAATTGAACGCCCGAAAAACCATAAGCGAGGCTCTGAATTTTAAGAAAAAGCATCAGCCGAACCACCGTCGGCGGCACTTCATCGCCAAGCCCGCAGGCATGGGAGCGGACGAGATTTTCCTGCAAAATAGCCGCGTCTTTGGCCGAAATGCGCACATGGCACAACGAGCCAAAACCCGTATTGATGCCATAAAATGCGGCATCGGAAGTCGCTAATTTATTGTCGAGAAAACGGCGACAATGCGTGACAGCTTGCTTGGAAGCATCGCTCAATTCGAGTTTTACCTTGTTTTTTAGGATACAATCGAGCTGTTCGAGCGTTAATATATTGGCAGAAAGGGTGTGGGTAAGTAACATGAATTGTGGTTTTATTTAGTAGTGATTTAACACTTCTGAATTATCAGCTTTATGGTAAGGCGCACATTTACGAAATCTTTAAGACTTCATAAACGTTGGCAAATCGGAGCTAAAACGTTACGAAGGTTCAAACCTTAATGACGTTATTCTACCCATGTTTAATTGTATTTTAAAACTAATTACATCGTAAATTAAATAACTTAATAATTTGTGGTTTAAAAAATCTTAGGAAGATTGAAGGAATCTTCCTAAGATTAAGCACGAATTTCGTGTTTTACA
>JAYSRS010000193.1:0-5449 GCA_043720935.1 Saprospiraceae bacterium | reverse complement strand
GCCTCCTAAAAAATCCTTCAGATGGCGATTTTCGAGCGCAGCGAGAAAGAGCCAGTAAAATACGCTTTTATTTACTTAACGTTCCTAAGGGCTTTTTCACCCTCAATTAAGATGCAATAATCGTTTACTTTTCACATTTATTTCTACATTTCAGCATTTACACTGAGGGGCCTATTTTCCCATAAGTTTTTCCACAACCATCGTTAATGCCTAATTTTTAATTTAAAATTCTACCTTTGCGGCGTCATTTTCAAAAACTTAAAACGAGAAAAAAAACATGACCGCAACTGAGTCAAATGTTACCGTTGAGACGGCTAAAAATCTGGGTATTTTGCCCGAAGAATTTGCAAAAATTCAAGAAATACTAGGGAGAACACCCAATTTTACAGAGCTTTCCATCTTCTCCGTCATGTGGTCGGAGCATTGCAGCTACAAAAATTCCATCATTTATTTGAAGAAATTGCCCCGTTCGGGCAAGCGTTTGCTCGTCGAGGCGGGTGAAGAAAACGCGGGTTTGGTGGACATCGGCGGCGGTTTGGCCTGCTGTTTCAAGATTGAAAGCCACAATCATCCGTCGGCAATTGAGCCGTTTCAAGGCGCGGCAACGGGTGTCGGCGGCATTCACCGCGACATTTTTACAATGGGTGCGCGTCCGATTGCGGCGATGAATTCCCTGCGTTTTGGCGACATCAACAGCAAGCACATGCAGCGTCTCGTGAAGGGCGTTGTGGAAGGTATTGGGCATTATGGCAATTGTTTTGGCGTTCCGACGGTTGGCGGCGAAGTCTATTTTAATGATTGTTACAACCACGATATTTTGGTGAACGCGTTTTCGGCGGGCATCGTAAAAGTAGGCGAAACGGTGTCAGCAACGGCGGAAGGGCTTGGAAATCCTGTTTTTATTGTTGGTTCTGCAACTGGCAAAGACGGCATTCACGGGGCAACTTTTGCCTCGGCGGATTTGGATGAAAATTCAGCCGAAGATTTGCCGTCCGTTCAAGTGGGCGACCCTTTTCAAGAGAAATTATTGTTGGAAGCGTCTTTGGAAGTTATCAAAACGGGTGCGGTTGTCGGGATGCAAGACATGGGTGCGGCAGGGATTACTTGCTCGACATCTGAAATGTCGGCAAAAGGTGGCGTTGGTATGCGGATTGATTTGTCGAAAGTGCCGACGCGCCAAACGAATATGAAAGATTGGGAAATTTTGTTATCTGAAAGCCAAGAACGGATGCTAATCGTCGCCAAAAAAGGGGAGGAGCAAGCCATTTTGGACGTCTTTGAGAAATGGGATTTGCCTTGTGCCGAGATTGGCGAAGTGACCGATACAGGCCGTTTGCATTTTTATCATCATGGTGTTTTAGTGGCCGATGTTCCCGCCGAGCCGCTTGTTTTAGGCGGCGGTGCGCCCGTTTATCAGCGTGAATTTACACCCCCTCAGTATTTCGCGGAAATTGAAAAATATTCTATCGAAAATATTGAAGAACCGAAAAACATCCTTGAAACGGCAAAAAAACTGTGGAATTCGCCCAATATAGCTTCAAAACGTTGGGTGTATGAGCAGTACGATTCGATGATTCAGACAAATTCGATGCACACAAACGCGCCTTCGGATGCGGCAATTGTGCGCGTAAAAGGGACTGAAAAAGCCTTGGCGTTAACGGTAGATTGCAATTCCGCTTACGTGTATGCAGACCCGTACAAGGGCGCGATGATTGCGGTAGCAGAGGCGGCACGGAACATCGTGTGTAGCGGTGGCGAACCCGTGGCGATTACAAATTGCTTGAATTTTGGCAACCCGTATCATCCCGAAGTGTATTATACGTTTGTGAAGGCTTTGGAAGGCATGGGAGAGGCGTGCCGTCGTTTTGAAACACCTGTGACGGGCGGTAATGTGTCGTTTTACAACCAAATGCAGCAAAATGGCCAAACCGTTCCCGTTTATCCGACGCCGACGATTGGCATGTTGGGCATTTTGGACGACCACAACAATAAAATGTCGTTGGATTTCAAGACCGAAGGCGATTCGATTTATTTGATTGGCATCAGCCGCAACGATATTTCAAGTTCTGAATACCTGCAACGTGTTCACGGCGTCAAACATTCGCCTGCGCCTTATTTCGATATTGAAGAAGAATTGGCGATGCAATCCATCATCAAAAGTTTGATTATTGATGATATGATTGAATCGGCGCACGACGTTTCCGAAGGTGGTTTATTTGTCGCTTTGATGGAGTCAGGAATGCCTAGAACGCTTGGTTTTGACATTCATACTGAGGGGGGTCTTCGGAAAGATGCGTTCTTGTTTGGCGAAAGTCAAAGCCGCGTTGTGGTGTCGGTGAGTCCGTCGCAAATCGCTGATTTTGAAGCCTTTATGGAAGAAATCGAAGCCGATGTGACTAAAATTGGCCGCGTCTTAGGCGAGCGCATTCGGATTGACGGCGAAGGTTGGGGCAATATCTCGACTTGGAAAACGACTTATGATAATTTGATTGGGGAGATTATGGAGGCGTAGGTTAGTGTTTTGTCGTCTCGTCTTTTTGTCATTCAGTAGGAATCTCTGTTGTCTAGTTTTATCTCATTCATAAAGCATTTTTATCATTCACACAAAATAGAGATTCCTTCTGAATGACAAAAAAACAAAAGCCCGATTAATTCTTTGGTGGAATTAATTGGGCTTTTTAACTCTAAAATCTAATAACAAAATGAAAGAAGGAAATCGTTTAAAAATCAAAACGCTGCCTAAAGGATGGTGCGATAATGACAGTATGATGCTTCATGCGTGTTTCAAGTTATTGAAGAAATTTATAGAGAATGAGAAACCTTTTAAGGGTTCAGAATGGGCATTTAATGCTGAACATCGTTTAGTAAAGACAGAAATGCAAGCACTCTATAAATGGTGGAAAAAGAGGAAAAAACGTGAAGATAGTTTTCAAATGAGGAATAATCGTTTGCATCCTCAAAACATCGAAGATAATGAGATGCTGTTGCGTTTGGTGAAAATAAGGCCATTTTTATGGTGTTAATTCATTTTGGCACTAAAAACCGACCAAATACTGAGGGGTCTCTTTTTCTAAGCCGTTACTATTTTTTAAGCGATAAAATAGCAGATTAATGGCTAAAAACTGAAAAGGTTAAACGGATTAACTCCGCTTAACCTTTTCAGTTTCAATATTTTACGTAAACTAAGCCGCTTGTTTAATCGGCTTTTGAATAATCGTAAAACAGAGGGCACTATGCCGCAGCCATTTGTTTTTTTTCTTCTTTGCGCTTCTTCGCACGTTCTTTTAAAACCATTTTCACGAGGTCGTCAAAGTCGTTTATAACACCAAATTCTGTTAAAAGGTGTGAAGTTGAGGCCGTAAATGCTTTTAAAACATTTTCATCTAATGGGCGGCGCGGTATGGCAACATATATATCGTGCGCCGCATTTTCCATACGATAATCGCGTGGGTCACCATTCACCTCTTTGAAACCTAATGTTTTGAGGGCATTCAACAGCTCACTATTTGTGATTTGCGTTTCTTTATAAACTCTTAAATAATTCATAGTTATTAAATTTTATCGCAAATCAATTAAATTAGGCTAATTACCAATTTATGTAAATTGATTCTATTTTTGCTGTTTCATCAATGTTTTCTACATTTATACAACATTTATCTTCGTTCCACCATTCTTTTGTTAAATCTTTTTTATTAATGCTACAAGTTGCATTTAACCAATCTATTCTAAAAAGGATATGCTCAATATCGGGTGAAAAATTTGATATAATTTGTTGAGTATTTACATATCCAATCGTCGAGCCAATTCTTGTTCCATTAATAGCTGTTAATTTTTCACTTTTTATATCAATGCTTTTTATTGGTGTTGCAAAAGTACCATCATTTTCAGGAGTAAGCGTTAAAATTAAAGTACCGTCAAAATCATAAATCAAGTAAATATCATAGCTATCTTCTCCTGGATGCTCACCATATCCGACTGCTTTAACTACTTGTTCTTTTGGCAAAATCCTATAAACATCATCAATTGTCATTCCTCGTGTGAAAATACTAACTTTATTTTCTCTAATTGAAAAATCTGTAAATTGGTATTTTCCATGTAGAAACGATTGATTAGCTAAACCTAATCTTTGTTTTGTAAACTGTACATCTTCTTGTGTTATTACTTTTTCATTAATTGAAGAGTGACAATTAGGACATACAGCTATAAGATTTTCAAAAATTGTATTAGATGAATCTTCGTCTATATGATGAAACTCCAATCTTCCCGAATCATGAAAGAGACAAAAAGGACATTTACCTCCTGTTTCTTGTATTAATCTAATTTTTAGCCTATACGTCGGATTTACTCGTTTTTTTATTAGCATTTATTGTTTTTGAGATAATTATTAAATTGGAAATGTATCGGCTCATGCGTTGACGAAGCCTTGCGCCCGAATTTTAGCCAAACGAATTAGCCTTTCTAAAACCACAAAATGGTCTAATTCATCCTTTTCAGTTGCATCAAGTTGGTCATTTTTTGATTTTTCAACTAAAATCTCAAAGCGATTAACTACCTCTTGCGGAGGACGTAATGCCAAAACTTTTGCAGGTGGAAGTGTTGCAATAAGTTCTGCTATTTGGTCATAAACACTGTAAATAGTCATTTTTATCTTATTTTATTTTTAATTATGTAAAGCCACCAAATAGGCCTAAATTCAGTCTTGATTTTAGGCAAAGTTATACCTTTTGAATTATTCTCAAAAAATAAACTCAAAGTTCTTGAAAACCGCCTAAATACTGAGGGGCCTCTTTTTCCAAGCCGCCGCTATTTTTTAAGCGATAAAACAGCCGATTTCTGAAATAAGCCTTAGTTTTGCATAAAAAATAGAATCATGGATACACTCACAATTCATTATGGCATTCAAAGCAACGGCATTAGTTTCGGCTTGACTTACGATGGCTACAAAATGCTCAAAAAAATGTTCCCGCAGGCACAACCCTCAAAAGGTGTGTTTGTGGAGTACGACAGGCAATCTAATTTTAAAGTCTCGCGTCCGCAATTAGAGCGTTACGTCTTTCCTGCTTTGGTGGGCATGATAGATGAAAAGGATTTAAAACAATTCAAACGGATTGAATTTGTTAAAACACCTGAAATGACCGTAACATACGTTATTGACCAAAACGCACCTCAAAATGACGCCCAAATACTCGCTTTATCTCGGTGAGGCGGGACAAGCCTCTGCAACTTCCTACTTTTTAGCGCGGGGTTGGAACGTCGCTACGCCAAAAGTAGATGTCGGCGACGACCTTGTTGTTATTGAAGATGACCAAGGTTTTTTCGTCCGAATTCAAGTCAAAACAGCCCAAGCTATTGAGCGAAAAGGCCGTTTTGGCGTTCGTTTTAAAGTTCCCCTCAAACAACTTCAAAAGCAGTACAATCCCGAATTGTATTATATGTTCATGGTCTATCG
>JAYSRS010000192.1:0-1955 GCA_043720935.1 Saprospiraceae bacterium | reverse complement strand
TCAGTAATTTCCCTTGTGTCTTGTAGGTTGCGCTCTAATTTTTAATTCTTAATTTTTAATTCACGTTATGACCTATTTCGGCTATTTTTCATCCATTCTGATTGGCATTGCACTGGGCTTAATCGGCGGCGGCGGCAGCATTTTGACCGTTCCCGTTTTGGTCTATTTGTTTTCCGTTGATGCGGTGGCGGCAACGGCGTATTCACTATTTATTGTCGGCATGACGAGTGCCGTCGGGTCGGTGTCGTATTTCAGAAACGGCTTGGTGAACGTCAAAACGGCGGTAGTTTTCGGTATTCCGTCCATTATTTCGGTCTTTTTGACCCGCGCTTATCTTATTCCTGCGATTCCCAAAGAAGTGTTTTCGGTTGGTCATTTCATCGTGACCAAAAGCCTTTTGATGCTGTTATTGTTCGCCATATTGATGATTGCGGCGTCTTACAGCATGATAAAAAAAGATAAAACGACGGAAGAAGAAACGGCGTCACCGCAGGTTTTTAACTATCCATTGATAGTGTTGGAAGGTGGAATCGTCGGCATACTGACGGGCCTTGTGGGTGCGGGTGGTGGTTTTTTAATCATTCCCGCCTTGGTTTTGCTCTCAAAACTGCCGATGAAAGAAGCGATAGGCACGTCCTTGGTCATTATTGCCGCCAAATCGTTGATTGGATTTTTGGGAGAAGGCAGCGAAACGGTAATTGATTGGGGACTGATTGGGACGGTCACATCGTTGGCTGTTGTGGGTATTTTTATTGGCACTTATTTGTCAAAAAAAATTGACGGGGCGAAGCTAAAACCTGCTTTCGGTTGGTTTGTTTTGGTGATGGGGATTTACATTATTTTGAAAGAAACGCTTTTTAAGTAAAATACTGAGGGGGTCTCAATCAACCAATTTTCAATTTGGCTTTTTCACGGCGGCGTAGCTGCCAAACCTCGGTAATATTGAAACTACCTACGACTTTTTTACGCGGTGTAACCGCGAAACAAGCGGTTTTGCGGTTACACCGCATGAAAAATTGAATTTTGAGGCTAGTGTTACCAAAAATTTGCAGCTACGCCGCAACTGCAAATGAAAATCGAGAAATACTTTGACATTAGGAAGGTGGTTTGCTGATTTCAAATTTTTGATACGTTGTAAGTCATTCCAAATCAATACTTTACGATTAGTCAATAAATACTTTTTCTAGTTCTAAAATTAAATCTGGAAAAATGGCACACGGCATGGCATCATCTTTAAAAAAATACTGGGGAGGGGCGTATTTGCCGTTAGCTTGCAAAATATGTTGAGCAATATATTCGTGTTCGGGCGAGACTATCCAATATTCACGGACGCCACTTTCTTCGTAAAGGGCATATTTAGTCCGCATTTCTTTTTTGGAATTACCGGGTGACAGTATTTCAACCATCAAATCGGGCGCACCCAAACAGCCGTTTCTATCTAATTTTGTGAGGTCACACACTACACAAACATCAGGTTGAATGACCGAATAGATATTTTTGTTGGCGCGTTCTGATTTTTGGCGATTATACAATCGCACGTCAAAAGGCGCAGCATAAAATTTGCAGGCTTTATCATCGAAATAATTAAAAAATTTGCCGTTCAATTGCCTTGAAACGCCTTGATGATACCGAATTGGCGCAGCCATGCGGTATATTTTACCCTTGATAAGTTCAACGGTTTCCTCGAATTTCCAAGTCAAATAATCCGCATAGGTGTAAATACCGTTCGGATCGAGTTGGTCTAAACTCGTTATTTCTTCTTGTTTTTCAATTGTTGCGAGCATATTGTTCTAATTTTTTACAAAAATACACCTTTTTGCAAAAAAACAAGCATTTATACTGGGGGGTCTTTAAATTAAGGAACGTTGAATAAATAAAAGCGTATTTTCATACGCACTGTTTTTCGCTGCGCGAAAAAGGCGTGCTAGGAAAAAATCTATCGGAGCGAACGTATT
>JAYSRS010000191.1:0-5464 GCA_043720935.1 Saprospiraceae bacterium | reverse complement strand
TTTGTAGCTGCATATTGTTGGAACTTTTACAACTATAAGACTTTTCGCGCTATTGGAGTTCCCGTTTGTTAAATGGAAAATGAAACTTCCCGAAATTTCCTAAATCTGACACCCCCTCAGTATTTTGCGACATAAAGCCGATAATTCCGTTACTAAATATAATCATAAAAAACGAACATAAATTTTTTAATAATTATATGAATTGTAAATTAAATAATTCAAGGTTCATAACTCATTGATTATCAAGTAATAAAAACGCTATTGAAAAATACATTGACTACTACGTAACAGGGCGTGATTACTTTAAAGTTCAATCCCTTTATCCATCGAAATTAGAAGCGATAGCTGCTTAAATTTCGACACAAAAGCACCCCTTCAGTAACCAAATACTGAGGGGGTGCTTTTTTTATCATTGAAAAAAATCATAATTCCAAATTCAATTTTACAACCAATTGAAAATCAATTTATTGCACCTCAAAATCTGACATCTGACATCCCTTCTTACGCCACTTTCAACAGCAATTTTCCAATTTTATCCCCTTCAAACAGCAGCGTAAACGTGTCCAAAAAGTCCGATACTTCACCATTGACAATGAATTCACGGCTTTGCAATTTGCCTTTTTTAATCCAACCCGCCATCTGAACGGCAGCGTCGCGGTAACGGTCGGCGTAGTCAAAAACCACAAAACCTTCCATCCGTGCGCGATTGACAAGCAACGACAAATAGTTTTTCGGTGGCACTGCACCGTCCGTATTGTTATAACCCGAAATTGCGCCGCAAATCACGACCCGCGCCTTCATTTTCAACATGGATAAGGCATTGTCAAGCGTTTCTGCGCCCACATTGTCGAAATAAACGTCAATTCCATCAGGACACGCACGGCGCATCGCGGCGCGTAAACTGCCTGTTTTGTAGTCAATTGCATCGTCAAAACCGAGTTCATTTTTCAAAAAATCAACTTTGTCCTGTCCGCCTGCAATACCGACAACGTAGCAGCCTTTGAGCTTCGCAATCTGCCCGACAACCATGCCGACTGCACCCGCCGCCCCGCTTACGAGAACCACATCCCCTGCTTTCGGCGCGCCTACGTCGAGTAAACCAAAATAAGCCGTCATGCCCGTCATGCCCAAAACGGACATCCACGTACTGAGGGGGGCCAAATTTGTATCTACTTTCAACAAACCTTTGCCGCCTTTGACGTGCCAATATTGCTGAACGCCCGTAGTGCCTGTAACGAAATCGCCTACTTCAAAATTTGGGTTTTCAGACGCCACCACTTGACCTGCACCACCTGCCCGCATCACTTCGCCAATTTCGACGGGACGGATATACGATTTGCCGAGATTCATCCATCCCCGCATCGCAGGGTCGAGCGAAATCAATTGGGTTTGAACCAACACATCACCTGCTGCCAATTCAGGTGTTTCTTCCGTAACTATTTGAAAATCAGTGGCTACGGGCATACCCACAGGACGGGCAGCAAGTCGAACTTGTTTATTCTGCATGACTTTTTTTTGCTTTGTAACGCCTAATTTATCCACTGATTTCACTAATTTTCACTGATTTATATTCAAATAATTCTTACTCATATTAAAAGCGTAAAAACCTGCGTCAAGTTTGCAACTTGACGCAGGTTGCTCTTAAATTTAATCCGTGAAAATCTGTGTAATCCGTGGATAAACCAGTCGTAGATGTGATTTAAAAAAAAGCGAAGAAACACGTTTTGCCCAAAAGAAGCAGCAAGGCGGTGTTTTTTTATTTTTAAAAATGTGTATTTTGCTTTGATAAAGACGAAAATGAGCAAAATGTTCGTTTTTTTTCGTCTTTTTAAACAGCTATTTCGACATAAAGGGGGTCAGAAAAATGCCTTATTCAAACAAAAAGACGCTACTTTTGCGCTTTATTTTTCGTAAAATGCTGTTTTATACTGAGGGGGTCAACTCAACGTTCGGGGAACTTTCGAAGTTCCCCGAACGTCCGCCGTCAAAGATTGCTTAACCGATAATTCTGAATTTCAATAAATATTATGTCTGAAAATTCCAACGCTGTTTCTACTGCATCAAACGCGCCTCAACCCGCTAAAAAACGTTTCGACAGTTCTCTATTTCTTCGCATTATGTCGCTTGCACGACCCTACCGCGTTGTCTTTGTTTCGGCGGCGATTTTGGCGGTTGTCCTTGCACCTTTGGCCACTTTGCGGCCTTATTTGATTCAAAATATGGTAGATGACCACATTTTCAAGGGCGATGTCGAAGGTATGACGCGGCTCGTTATCATCTTAATCATCTTACTTTTGGTCGAAACGAGTGTACAATATATCTTCAATTACATCACGTCGTGGCTCGGTCAATCGGTCATTCGAGACCTACGCGTAAAGGTTTTTAAACATATCACAAGCCTCAATTTGAGTTATTTCGACAAAACCGCGATTGGCCAATCAACGACCCGAACAATTAGCGATATTGAAACCATCAACGCCGTTTTTTCCGAAGGCATTATTACGATTATTGCTGATTTATTGACGCTGATTGTCGTTTTGAGCATCATGTTTTGGACATCTTGGAAACTGACTTTGGTCTGCATGACCGTTCTGCCCGTCTTAATTATTGGCGCACAATGGTTTAGAAAAGAGGTCGCTAAATCGTTCAATATCGTTAGAAATAAGGTGTCTGAGATGAACGCTTTTTTGCAAGAACACATTTCAGGTATGCGAATTGTGCAGATTTTCAACGCCGAAAAACAAGAACAAGCCCGTTTTAAAGCCATCAATCGTGCCTACGCAGGGGCGAATTTGAAAGCGATTTTCGCTTATGCGGTCTTTTTTCCGTTGGTCGAAATTGTGTCGGCGGCGGCTTTGGGTTTGATGGTGTGGTATGGCGCGAAGGGCGTTATTGAGAATGACATTACGCTCGGTGTTTTGGTCGCGTTTCCTGTTTATTTGAATATGTTGTTCCGTCCCGTTAGAATGTTGGCAGACAAATTCAATACCCTCCAAATGGGCATGGTGGCCGCCGAACGCGTTTTTAAATTGATGGACGACCCGACTTTTGTGGAGAAAAATGGGTCAATAAAATTAGATTTGTCATTGCGAGGCACGAAGCAACTGAGGGGTAACGTTGAATTTAAAAACGTCGATTTTGCTTACGATGGAGAGAATTATGTTCTAAAAAACGTCAGTTTCAAGCTAAAACAAGGTGAAACCTTAGCGATTGTCGGCTCAACGGGTTCGGGTAAAACAACGATTACGAGCGTTTTGAATCGTTTTTATGACATCCAAAAAGGCGTCATTTCGATTGACGGAACGGATATTAGAGCATTTGAATTGGCAAGTTTACGGAGTCATATCGCCGTTGTTTTGCAAGATGTTTTCTTATTCAATGGGTCTGTTTTAGACAATATTACGCTGCGCGACCCCTCAGTATCGAGGCAAAAAGTGATAGACTGCGCTAAAATGATTGGCGCAGATGCGTTCATCGAACGCTTACCAAATGGCTACGATTACGAAGTGATGGAGCGCGGGGCAACGCTTTCGATGGGCCAACGACAGTTGATTTCCTTCGTCCGTGCCTTGGTTTTCGACCCCGATATTTTGATTTTGGACGAAGCGACGAGTTCAATTGACCCTGAAACGGAAGGCGTTATTCAATTTGCGATTGAAAAATTGATTGCCAAACGAACAAGTATTATCATTGCCCACCGTTTGTCAACAATTCGGCACGCCAACAATATTTTAGTGATGGATAAAGGCGAAGCGATTGAATTTGGTAAGCACGAGGCGTTAGTAGAAATCGAAAATGGGCGGTATCGAGAACTCTACGAAATGCAGTTTGCCGCCGTGGCGAGTTTGACTGAAATGTAAAATATAGTTCATTCATTAAAAATCAATAGAGAAAATGGCCATACACATCAAAATTTTATTGGATAAAGCCCGTCAATCGGACGACGAAACGGCGGTTAAAATTTATCGTCAAATCCTTGATGAAGAGCCGACGAATGACGAAGCGCATTTCAACATCGGCTTAATTTACAAGCGGCAACACGATTGGAAACGGTCGTTGTACCACAATCAGCAATCCGCTAAATACGACCCGAGTTTTCAAGGGGCGTGGTGGAATATTGGTATCGCCGCAACGATGCTCAAAGAATGGCGCATTGCCCGACGGGCTTGGAATCATTTTGGGCTGAAATACGAAGACAGCGACGCCGAAATCACAGGTCAAATTGGCCTCACGCCCGTTCGGCTTGACCCCGAAGGCCGTGCCGAAGTGATTTGGTGCAAACGCATTGACCCCGCGCGCGCGCAAATCGAAAATGTGCCGACGATAGAAAGTGGCCGACATTATGACGATATTGTGCTACATGATGGCGCGCCAAACGGTTTTCGGAAGTTACAAGGGCGCGAAGTTCCCGTTTTTGATGAAATCGAAGTGATTAAAAAATCGGATTATTTGACCTTTGACATCAGAATCGAGAGCATAAATCCTGCTGAAACCGCCGCTTTTGAAAAAATCTGCGAAGGCTATTCCGTAGAATGCGAAAATTGGACAATGAATGTCGGTAGGGTCTGCAAAGCGTGCAGTGAAGGCCGTCCGCACGAGCGACACGACCATAAATTAGAGCCGCCAAAAGGTATTTTTCGTTTCGGTCTAGCCGCCAAAAATCGGCAACAAGTGGAGCAAGTTCTTGAAACTTGGGTAATGAAAACGTTGAATAAACAGATTGAAATTGTTGATTTTGGTTGATTTTATTTCCGAAACACCCCCTCAGTATAAATGCCCTTTTTTACGTGTTTTAGCGTAAAAAAGGGCATTTTTATTTAAAAAATAATCATACAACTTAAAAATATGCGTTTTAAATCCGCTTTTTGTTTTGGTTTTCTTCATAAAAAATATGTACATTTAGCCGTATTTTTGAAGAAAACACCTGTTAACAAATACTATTAAAAGAAAACAGAATGATAGAACAACCATACCCTTATTTTGAAGTAATACCTAAAACATATTACGCTTTTCAAAGTGTTGGTGAACAAGGCACTGTGACAAAAATTGTTCAGTTTACGCCTGTCGGCTTTAATATTTGGAATTTAGGCTTCGCTGATTTGAAAAAAGATGGAACTATTGACGGTTTATCCTTAACAAATAATCAAGATGCGCTTAAAGTTCTCCGAACGGTAGCTAAAATAGCGATTGATTTTTTAACGCAATATCCCAATTCTATCTTAGAAATCAATCCCGCAGATGAAAAAAGAAGAAGAGTATATAACAAACTTTTTCAAAAGCATTTTGAAGAACTTGAACTTTTTTTTAATATTTTCGGTATTTTTGCCGACGAAGAAGAAATTTATACGCCTTCTAAGTTTTATGATACCGACATTTCCCACAGTATTTTGAAAAATAGCATTTACTGAAAAATACTCAAAGAAAAGCTGCATTTTAATGCTTATTCTAAGATTTGGCAATTTTT
>JAYSRS010000190.1:0-16567 GCA_043720935.1 Saprospiraceae bacterium | reverse complement strand
ATTACCGAGATTTGGCAGCTACGCCGCCGTAAAAGGCATAAAAAATTTAGAATTTCCGTTGTTAGAAAATTCGGAATGATTCATGTTCAGTTTTTAAGACCCCTCAGTATAAAGCCTATAGAAAATACAGAATATGCGGCTATTAATCAGCAAATTGAAGCGGCTAATGTCAAGCGTTTGACTTCTTTGATTGAGTTGGCTAAAATTAGGAAAATCAACAATTAAAAAGTTGAAATGGAGCAAATTTATAAAAAAGAGACCCCTCAGTATTTTCGCAAAAAGTTTGTACTTTTGTAAAAAAATAAAAGAAATGCAAGCATTAACATTGCAAGAAATGAAATCGGCTTACCCGAATGAATGGCTGCTTTTGGGGAATCCCGAAACGGAATTGGCAATCGTTCAATCGGGTATTGTACTGTTTCATGGAAAAGACTATTTAGAAGTCTGCTACAAAGGCAGCGAACTCGGTGCGGGCTACAACAGCCGCACGATTATCTATACTGGAGAAACGCAACAAAAAAATCGCAAATGGTTAAAAGCTATCCGTTTAGACGCACCGATGCCGACGATTTGATTGTCGTAGGTGCTTATGTCAATCAAGTCTCCTTCCCGCTTGTCGTGGATACAGGTGCTTCACATACCGTTATAGATTTCGGCGTTTTAGTTGACGCAGGTTACAGATTGGGCGATACGAAAGGTATTGTGCCAATCGAAACAGCCAATGGTATTATCTCTGCTAATTTATTTAAAGTCAAGATAATCAGTGTTTTAGGCATCGAAAAACAGAATTTCGAGGTCTGTTCTTACCTTTTAGGACAGCCAGAAGACGAAATCAAAGGCGTAGTCGGTTTAGATTTCTTTGAGGATAAAAAAGTTCGCATTGATTTTAAGAAAAGCGTCATTACTGTCGGTTAGAAATATCGGTTAGTCCGCAATTTCCGAAATCAAGTCGTGTGACCCGATTTTTTAGCTTCGCGTACCCATTTTAAGGAGCGTTCCGACATGGTTGTTTTGGAATTAAGATGAAAAAATACGTTTTTAGTTTTGTGAGAAAAATATTTATTTGATTTTAATAGCTCAAATTGTAAACCATTGTTTTTATCTTTGACGTCGTATTAGCACGTAAAATATTTATCTTTTATAAAAAATAAGTGATATGACAGTTACCATTAAATTGCCTGACAATCAAAAAGAAGCTAACTTTATTGTAGAGTTGCTTCAAAAATTGAATATCTCTCTACTTGATGCCGATTCTGACGACGATATTTCAGAAGCGCATAAACAAATTTTGGACGAACGCATTGAAAGGTTGCGCTCCAGTTCTAATATCGAATATAGCAGTTGGGAAGATGTTAAAAAAATCACCGCACAACGAAAAGTATTGGTATGAGTTATACAATTAGGTTTTCACCCGATGCACTTACAGATTATTCTGACATTCATGATTGGTATGAAGAGAAAGGTTTGGAAGAAAAATTTGAGAAAGAAGTCACAGAACGTCTAAAATTTATTGCCCGTTATCCAGAAGCATCGGGCTTTAAATACAGACATCTACGAGGAACACGTTTAAAGAAATTTCCATATCGCATTCTTTTTGAATTGGATGAATCGTTACAGATTGCTATAATTGTGGCTATCTTACACGACGCTCGTAACAGTGAAATTTTGGAAAAACGTTTCGGGTAATAAATTTCGATTAATAAATAAAGTAATTTATAATATGTCTCTTATTTTACAAATTAATCCATCGCTTGAAAATAGAGCGCGTCAAAATGCCTTGCGTAAAGATCAAGCGTTTTCAAACTGAAAAAGCTATTTGAGCGCGTGCTCAGATAGCTTTTTTAAATTTAATAGACCCCCTCAGTATAAAACGCAAAAAAATGCTTTTAGGCAGGTTTTACATCGTTTAATTCTCTTTTATTCAACAATCCAATCACGACATTCGCCAATAAAAAACACACCACCATCAAACCCGAACCAATGAAATAAGGCGTTGAAAAGTGTAAATCGTAAGCAAAACCACTGATAGCAGGGCCTAAAACGCGAGACAATGACCCCAAAGATTGACTCAAACCCAACATCCGCCCTTGTTCGTTCGGCGGAGAAATCAAGGACACTAATGATTGCAAACTTGGTGTTAGACAGCCGCCGCCAATTGCTATCAAAACAATTGAGAAAACTGTTCCTGTCCAAAACATATTGTGCGGAATCAAGGGAATCATGCCTAATCCTAGGAACATCAAGACGCAACCCAAAAGTAAAATGCGGTTGCGGCCCAGTTTTTTACTTATCAAACCGACCAAGCCGCCTTGTGCAATCGCCGATGAGACGCCGATAATCGCAAAAATAAACCCGATGTGTTTTTCATCCATCCCGTAATGCTCTTTCCACAACAAAGCCGAAACCGTTTGCATCATCGTGAAAGCCATGATGTAAATAATCCAGAGAAATAAAATCTCGCGCAACAAAGGCTTTTGCAAGGCATTTGCGTAATCTCTGAACGGGACAAAACGAATCGGTGAAGCGGCATTTTTTTCTTTAATTGATTCAGGTAGAAAGAAATACGCAGATAAAAAATTGATAGCGCATAGAATCGCCGCCGTAAAACCGACCCATTCAAAACCATAATGCGCTTTGATAAAACCACCTGCGGCGGGGCCAAAAACGAAGCCTAGGCCAAAGGCTGCACCAATCATACCGAGATATTTGGTGCGGTCTTCGGGTTTTGTGATGTCCGAAATGTAGGCTTGTGCTGCCGCAATGTTCGACGAACCGATGCCGTTAACGATGCGCGAGAGCATAAATAAGGTGAGATTGCCAGCAAAACCAAAAATTAAGTAGCCAATGACATTCGCCGAAATGCTTAACAAAATAATCGGTCGCCGCCCGACGCGGTCGCTGTACGACCCCAAAAACGGGGTAAAAAAGAAGTTCATTATTGAGAAGATGCCCGCTAAAAAGCCGACTTCAATGTTAGAGGCCCCCAATTCTTTGGCGTAGGTAGGTAAAATTGGGATAACAAGACCGAATCCGAGTAGGTCAATGAAGACGGTCAAAAAGATAATTGTAAATGCTTTTTTATTTTCCATCCGCAAAAGTAATTTTTTCTGCAAAGAGGCCCCTCAGTATTTTGACTAATTTTTCGAAGTGGGCAAATGACCAAATGCCAAAAAGCCTTGAAAATGGTTGTTTTCAAGGCTTTTGAATGTCATTATGTACTTAACTAGATAAAAAACTAAGCAACAGCATACTCTTCTACGAGCAGCTTTTCTTTTCTAATGCCTACATTTTTCGCTTTGTACGCACTAATAAATTTTGAAATAGCCATCTTTTCTGAATCGGAAAGCGGCTGCGATTCGACGAAAAAATCAACGTCTAATGGTTCTTTAATCAAAGCCATGATAATTAAGATTTAAAATATTGTGAAACAAGTTTGGCAGCAGCTTCGGTCGGAATTATCATCAAATGCCCGCCAAAATGATACGCCCCCAATGTTCTAACGTAATGTTCAATCAGTTGTGTTTTTGAACGAAAAGATAAAAAGCCATCAAATCCACGCTGAAAGGAGATTTTGCAAGCAAAAGCGACCAAATTGCCGGGAACGCCAAGGTACATTTTCAATGAACCTCTGTTGAAAGGCGCACTTTCTATAAGGTGCATAAAAACATGGTCACTTTCTACGGTCAAACTAATGATTCCTTGAATGACATCTGGATTGTTGACAATTGTCAATTTGTAAGTTTCTTTCTGCAAGTCATTAAATTCGTCGCGCCAATTGAATAGCCAATTGTTTTTTTAGTGACGTTTTTAAGGTCTTTTTTAGTCAATAGAGAGACTTCTGTCAAAAAACTATCGCCTGTAACAGCATTTTCAATTGACTTTGTAAGTTTATCAATTTCAAAATCGAGTAATCTGTTTTTCATAATGTTACTGTTAAATTATAATTTTTGATAAAATAAAACAATTCAACGTGCTTTTGTATTGCAAATCTACGTTTAAATGTCGATAAACTAAAAAATATCTTCTTTTTTTTTGATTTTTCAAGCAAAAACCACGGCATCTATGCTCAAAAAATCACCCCCTCAGTATTTTATCTATTTTCAACTATAAATGAGCAATCTTAATTATTTACTCTTGTTTTTAATTTTTCTACTGCTAATTTATATCCCTCGTCAAAGTCTTTGAGCCTGACAATCGCCGCAAAAAAGACGTAAACGATTAGGCTTGTTGGCAACTGAACAATCGCTTCTTGCGGATAATTGGCGACGGCGAGCATAAACAAAGCTGTCATAATCGCCAAGTACAGCGTTTTTATGGTTGGGTCTTTTGTTCTCAAATAAAAAAATAAAGCCCTGCGTAAAACGGTGTATAAGAAGAACATATACAAGGCCAAGCCTATCCAGCCTTCTTCGACGGCGAGGCGCACGTAGTAGCTATCATGAGCAAATTTGGCTAAAAAAGAATCGGGTGTGAAGCGGCGGGCCCACAGTCCTGTACTGCCCGGCCCAAAGCCAATCGGATGCGAATAGATGTAAGGGCGGATGCGTTGTTGGTTGTGATACCGCAACTTTACGGAGTTGTCTTCGCTCGGTTTGAAGGCCGATTGAATCCGAAAAAGAACGGCATTGCCCGTTGATTTGAGCATCAAACCCGTTCCCAACATAACAAAAATGACGCTGGCAATCGCCACATTTCGACTTAAAGTCATCAACGCATAAAAAACAAATCCCAAGGGTATCAAGGCAAAACACGTCCGCGTCCCACTGTACGCCGATACCCAAAACATGATGATTCCTGCGAATATCAAAAAGACTTTGCCAATCGTTTTCATCGGGGCGGTGGCGTAAATAAAACAGAAAAAACCCATGTACACCATCATAATGCCGAAGGTCATCGCGTCGGATAAAATCGAAAAAATACGCATTCGACCCCATTGAAAAAACAATTGGAAACGTTCAGGGTCGGCGTAAAGCCATGCTTTTTCAAAGGTTGTCATGCCCAAAAACTCTTGTTTTAGGCCATAAATCGCCGTAAAAAAGGCCAAACCAATGATAAAATGCAGCATTTGTTTGATGCGGTCGAGCGACGTGAACGCATAGCAAGCAATAAAATACAACAAGTTGAGAATTGCCAAACTGCGGACGGTAAACAGCCACGCCATTTTGGATTCGGCGGAAGGATTGAGGACTTGAAAAAGGTTGTAATATATCCAAATGAGTAGCCACGTTGAAATCGGGTCTTTGGCAAATGCCCAATCTTTTTTGACGATTTGGCCGATTAAAATGCCAAAAATCATCAAAACCAACAGGCCATCAACGGCAGTTCCAAGCGGTGCTTCTTTTATTCTCGCAATAAAATTGACCAAAAAGGCCACAACCAAGGTAAAACCAATCCCAAACTGATGGTAAAACATACACGCCACAATGACGGGCAGCATGATGACCCCCGCAATCAAGACCGTGCTGATGCCGATGCCCATGTACGGAACAAGGCTACCAAGGACGAGGCCGACGGT
Source organism: Saprospiraceae bacterium (assembly GCA_043720935.1). GTDB lineage: Bacteria > Bacteroidota > Bacteroidia > Chitinophagales > Saprospiraceae > JAAFJT01. The sequence goes on along the minus strand of JAYSRS010000190.1, from coordinate 11,052 downwards.
CGTAAGTAAGAGAAAACCAAGCGGATTGTTGAGTTTTTGGCTCAAAATCTGACTTTTTAACCAATCTTTGACGGTGTTTTTTACGGAGAGAATGTTGTCTAATAGCATGTTGTAGGATGTTTTAATTGGATGTATGATTGCCAAATTGCCCAAAATCAGCCGCAAAGTTAGGCTTTTGTCGCCAAAAGGGGTACTATACTGAGGGGGTATTTTTGATATGACTTTTTTTTAAAAATCACTTATCGGCAACTGCAATTGCGGAATTGGCGGCATATCAATGCCCAAATTAATGTAATCCCAAGTGGCTAAAGCAATCATCGCGGCATTGTCGGTTGACCATTTGACGGGCGGCAAACACAATTCGATGCCCATACTGTCGCACAACTTTGTCGCTTCTGCTCGCAATTGCGGACTCGCCGCTACACCGCCGACCACAACAAGCGATACGCACGGGTTGCTTTTGATGGCCAAACGGCATTTTTTTATTAAAATTTCCATAATTGCTTGAACAAAAGACGCGGCAACATCAGCGTGAACGGGCGATTCCGTTGAGGCCAAATACCTTGAAACAGCCGCTTTCAAACCTGATAGCGAAAACTCCAAACCTGCGTGCAACATCGGCCTCGGAAACGGAATGTTAGGCGTACCCGTTTTGGCCAATCTATCTACAACGGGGCCGCCAGGATAGCCCAAACCAAGCATTCGAGCGACTTTATCGTAGGCTTCCCCGACCGAATCGTCGCGGGTTGACCCCAAGAGTTGAATGTCCACGTTGTCTTTCATATAAGCTAAAAACGTATGTCCACCCGATACCAACAATACGATTGCGGGAAATTTTATGCGCTGCATTTCAAGGTCGGCACTTCGCAAATGACCGCGTAGGTGATTGACGCCAATGACAGGTTTGTTCCAACCCATGCCCAAGGCCGTTGCCGTATTCAAGCCGACTAATAACGAACCGATAAGACCCGGCCCCCGCGTGACGCCTATCGCTCGGATGTCTTTAGGCGTGAGGTTAGCGGCGGCAAATGCCTTGTCAATAGTCGGTAAAATCGCTGCAATGTGCGCCCGACTTGCAAATTCGGGGAAGACGCCGCCAAATTGGTTGTGTATCTCAATTTGGGACGAAATGATGGACGATAGAACTTCTCCCTTCGATGTGACGAGCGCAACGGCGGTGTCATCGCAGGAGGTTTCGATGCCTAATACAATATCACTCATTATTTAATAGATTAAAAAGTTCGTTATACAATATCCTACCGCTTCGCTCAATCACGGGCGGCGTCGAGCGGCAATTGATGATGGTGGACGGCACATTTTCGACAATACCGCCGTCAATCGCTACGTCTGGCGCGTCGGTCAAATCAGCTAAAACTTCTGCAACGGTTAGCGGCGTTGTCGGATTGCCGTGTCGGTTGGCACTTGTGACCAACAATGGCCCCGTTTTTTCCAAAATCGCTAACATTTTTGGATGATTCGGAATGCGAATCGCTACTTCTTCGCGGCCTTCGAGCCAAGATACTGAGGGGGTGCTTTTGAAACCCACCACCATCGTAATATCACCAGGGACGTAATCGGAGGCCAATAGTTTTTGAACATTGTCGTTCATGTCAACGCCCAAAGCCGCTATATCACTAGCCGAAGCGACCATAATGGGCAAATTATGCGTTTGCGGACGCGCTTTTAAGCTGAAAATGCGCGCAACGGCCTCTGGATGCAAGGGACTTGCGGCCAAACCGTAAACGGTGTCGGTTGGCAATAAGGCCACACCGCCGTTTAGTAAGCATTGTGAAATTTCTTCAATTGTCATGAGTGAGGAAATTAAGAATTGAAAATCTGTAACTAATTGATTATCAAATAATTGAAAGCTATGTTTTGTCGTGTGTGTTTTGTCGTAACGTGTTTTTGTCATTCAGAAGGAATCTCTATTTTGTGGGTATTTTACTACACACAGAATAAAGATTCCTTCTGAATGACAAAAACTAGAACGTACACTGAATATGCACAGTAAAGATTTCTTCTGAATGACAAAAACTAGAACGTACACTAAATATACACAATAAAGATTCCTTCTGAATGACAAAAAAGCCCTTTATACTGAGGGGACCTCTTTTCCAAAACTCACACGTATAAATGCGCCGATTGTTCCGTTATTGGCTGCGTGAAAGCGGGAAAAGAGACGAATCTATCCGCAAAAAGAGCTGATTGTTCAATCAAATATTGAGCTTTTCCAAATTGTAAACCACTGTCATACACCGTTTTATGAGAAAAATTGGCCAATAAATGCGGACGGTGTACACCTGCGACGACAAATTCCTCAATGTCAGCCACCATTTCCCCGACGACGGTGTCGAGAATGCCGTATTTTATTTTGACCAATTTACCGTCGAAAAGCGCGACATAAGCCGCATCTTTTATGGATTTTACGGTACAAATAACGGGCAATTTGTACGTGTTCCACGCTTCAAAACCGATGAGTTCGACTGACGAAACGGGGCAGATTGGAATGCCCAAACTGTAGGACAAACCGTTGGCAAAGGCCACGCCTGTTCTGACCAAACTTGTGCCGCCCGGCCCAATATCTACAATCAAACTGGTGATGTCTTGGGTTTTTAGGCCCATTTCTTTTAGCCCTTCGGCGACCAAGAGAGCGATGTCTTTTTTATCATTTATGGCAATTGTGTAGGCAGAACGAAACAAAACGTTTGCGTTTTCGCCAATAATGACTTCAAATTGAGGGCAAGAAGTCGAAATGCCGAGTGTTAAACCCATATTTATAAATTAGCTAATTTTTGACTTAATAAGGTGAATTTTTCGGCAAAACTTGCGCCTACGTAGGAGAACGTGAGCGTGCGGTGGTCTTTATCGGCGGCAACGTTGGCAAATTCAACGAGGAAATAAGTGTCAAATTCGTCCATGATTTTTGACCCCCACTCTATCAAAACAATGGATTGAGAAAAATAATCGGCCAAACCTGTATCTCTAAATTCGTTAATATCGGCCAACCGATACGTATCTATATGCAGCAACGCACCTTGCACGCTATTGTAAAATTGAGCGATGGTAAAAGTCGGGCTTGTTACACCGTCAGATGAGCCTAAGGCGGCGGTAAAACCCTTAACAAATTGCGTTTTTCCTGTGCCTAAATCGCCGTCGAGTAATAATACATCGCCAAGTTCAAAATAAGGTGCAATCTGCTTTGCTATGTTTATCGTTTCTTCTTCACTTTTTGAAACGATTTGAAAACTATTCATTTTAGATGTGGTCAATTTTTAATAAAAAAAATACGTTTAAGTTTGTTAATCAACGCGTTACGTTGACTTTTATTCACAAATGGGCAAAATACTGAGGGGTACTTTTCTTTGTCATTCAATTTGTCATTCAGAAGGAAACTCTATTTTATTTACATATTTTTACATACACACAAAATAGAGATTCCTTCTGAATGACAAAAAAAGACAAAAAACTACTCTCTCAAAAAATCAAATTCCTCCGTTTCGCTATTAAAACGCGCCACTACTGAGGGGGCACTATCAGCCTTGACATCTTGCTTCAAACGGACAACTTTATCCACTTTTTCAAGAATATCGGAACTAATTTTACCGTAATTGGTGGGAAAATCAGCGCCTGCAATATTAGCGGAAGTCTTAATAATAGGCTTGCCAAATTGACCAATCAACTCGCGGCAAAAGGCGTCTTGAACAATCCGAATCGCCACGCTGCCATCAGCCGCCACGGCATTGGAAGCCACACCGACGGATTCATCGTAGATAACCGTCAACGGGCGTGTGTGATAAGCGAGGAGCGTTTGTACGCGTGGGTGAACTGTTTGGACGTATTTTTTCAACATTTCAAGGGAATCCACCAACAAAATATACCCTTTTTCGGGTTTTTGACCTTTGATGTCCATGAGCTGTTGAACCGCTTTTTCGTTCGTCGCATCGCAACCGACGGCCCAAATAGTGTCCGTTGGATATAAAATAGTGCCGCCGCGTCGCAAAACGGCTAATATTTCGTCGAATTTCTCGTTTTCAAACATAAATTTACTTAGATTTGTAAGGGAATGATGAATATGTAATTTCAGATTTCAGGAGTTATCGGAAGGAAGCAATCCAGCAATTTCTAATGTAGGATTCTCGACTGCGGCGTAGCTGCAAAATCTCGGTAACACCGCCCAAAAGTCTCATTTTTCTATGCTGTGTAACCGCAAAACCGATTGTTTCATAAAAACGGCAAAAGTAGCCGCTTTGGCTATAAAATGTAGCTTTTTTTGCAGATTTGACAACTTTTTGAAAAATTGTCAAATCTTGCAAAATCCACATTTATTTTATGACAAAAGATTTACCGTAACGCTGTTCCTTTGCACAACTCAAAATAAAAATCGGAGTTGTATTTTTTAAGGTATAAAAAGATTGCGTAAATCCTTATTTTTGCAGAATCAGAAACCGTAAATACAACCATTAAGTTTTCAATTTGTTAGAAATAAGACGAATATTTGGGCAACGAAAAGACGTTAAATCGTCTCTTAATCGAACTATCTGATAAGAATTTATTACGCATAAAAAATTGACAATGAGCGACTTATATCATTCATCATACCTAATAAAAAACGTTAATTCAGAACACACACAATCAACGAAATCGTCAACATGAAAAAGGAAAATATCCATCTTCTAAGCCTTTGGCTCATTGCGGCAACGCTCTTTTTGACCCCCTCAGTATTGACGGCCAAACACATTGTTGGCGGCGAAATCACGTATAAATTCCTACGGGGCGACGGCGTTACGTCGAATACCTATCAATTTACGATGCGGATTTACCGCGACTGCTTCACAAACGGCGGCGCACAACTCGACCAAATTGCGACAATTGGCGTCTTTAACAGCACAACAGGTGCTAGAATTGAGTCTTTTGGCGTGCCAATAGGCAATATTTCCGAAATCACCGCACCGACTTACCCTTGCCTCTTGCCGCCGCGCGTTTGCGTACAAGAAGGCTTGTATGTATGGGAGAAGGAATTGCCCGTCATTTCAGGCACTTACCTCATTTTGTACCAACGTTGTTGCCGCAATGAAACAATATTCAACGTCGTGTTGCCAGGTGATGTTGGCGCGACTTACACCGTCGAAATCACGGGTTTGGCACAACGCACGAAGAACAATTCACCCATTTTCAAGCAATTTCCACCAACGGTTATTTGCGCGGGTGCGCCTTTGAGTTTTGACCACTCGGCAACTGACCAAGAAGGCAATCAGTTGGTATATGAATTTTGTCAACCACTCGGCGGCGGTGGCAGGATAGGCAGTGCGAATTGTGATGGTGTAACGCCGAATCCACCTTGTTATCCCCCTTTTAGTGACGTGAATTTCAAAACAGGTTACGATTATTTAAAGCCTTTGGCGGGGAATCCTGTCGTCAAAATTGATAGAAATACGGGGCGAATAACAGGGACGCCAGCAATAATTGGGCAATTTGTGGTCGGGGTTTGCGTAAGCGAATACAACAGCGTGGGGCAATTATTGAGCGTTTTGCGGCGCGACTTTCAGTTCAACGTGGCCGAGTGTACGCCGCTTGTTGAAGGCAATGTCAAAGCCGATTCGGTATCGGGTGATACATATTTTATTAGAGCTTGCGGCGCGAGTGCGATAACGCTCAATAACCTTAGTCGTGAACAATCAAATATCAACGATTTTTCATTTAACATCAATATTCAAGGCCAAATTCAGACGTTTAAAGTGTGGCAACCGACGATTACATTCCCTGATACGGGCGTTTATCGCGGCAATTTGCTCTTAAACCCAGGGACGACGTGCGCCGATACCATTTATTTGGTCTTCACAGTGGCCCCCTCAGTAAAATCTGATTTTAGCTTCACGTATGATACCTGCGTGGCGGGGCCAATTAGTTTTAAAGATATATCAACGTCGGCGAGTACGATTACAAAATGGAAATGGAATTTTAACGACGGCGGCACGTCCGCACTCAAAAATCCGCAACATTTGTACAATACACCAGGCCGAAAAGACATAAATCTACGGATTGAAAATGGTCGAGGCTGTTCCGATAGCTTAACGCGCAGCATCCTTTGGCAGCCCGTTCCGCCGCTTTTGGTGATTGAACCAAGCATTTTCAACGGCTGTTCACCCGCCAAAGTGTTTTTTAATAACTTGTCAAAACCGATTGACTCAACCTATACGATTAAATGGAATTTTGGCGACGGTGGCACAGGGACAGCGATTAGTCCCACTCATATCTATCAAAATCCAGGTACTTACAACGTTTCGATTGACGTGACCTCGCCGATAGGCTGCAAAACGAGCCGTTCCTTTTCGGATTGGATTACGATAAAACAAGGCACAAAGGCCGATTTTGATTATTCGCCCAAGACAATTACAAACTTCGCAAGCACCGTGTCTTTCACCGATAAATCCACTTTTGCAACGCGTTGGCAATGGTTTTTTGACACCAAGGGCTATTCTGTTTTACGAAATCCGACGTTTAGATTCCGAGATACGGGCATCTATAAAATCACTTTGCTGACGGCTAATCAGTTTGGTTGCACCGATTCTATTTCAAAATTATTGGATGTCATTCCGCAAGTTACCTACTTTTTGCCCAACGCTTTCACACCAAACGACGACGGCACGAACGATGATTACCGTGGAAAAGGCTTCGTTGAAGGCATGAGAAATTTTGAAATGACGATTTATAACCGTTGGGGCGAGCGCATTTTCCAAACAACCGACCCGTTACAAGGTTGGAATGGTCAAAAATTTAATAAAGGCGCGCCTTCTCCGCAAGGCGTTTACTTGTGTTTGGTGACTTATACAACGCCGCGTGGCGAGAACCGAGAATTGCGCAGCTATTCGACTTTATTAAGATGACAACAATTTCCCTTTTAGCATTGTGGGCACACTGATTGGAAGGATGCGACTGATTTACACAGATTTTTCTAGAAAATCGTAATAAAAATCAGTCTATACTGAAGTAAAAGTGGTTTTCGGATTACTATTGACAAGTATGACTAACCCCAACTTTTAAGTTGAGGGTTATGGCTATCAATAACTTTCACGGCTTTAGCCACTAACTTATTGATTATCAAAGCCTAAAATTATTGGCTAAAGCCGAATAAGTGCCTGTTTTATTGTTCCCCAACTTGAAAGTTGGGGTTAGTCATACAAGTAAACGATTTCATTTAAAATCCGAAAACCTCTTTCACTTTAGTACAGATGAAAAACTCACTTATAACTCTTGTCGTGCTTTTTAGCACCTGCTTATTGACCCCCTCAGTAATACGGGCTTCTCACATAGTTGGCGGCGAAATGACGTATAAATTTATCTCCCGCAACCCCGCAACGCAGTTGATAACGTATAGAATTACGTTACGCGTTTATTGCGACCTTTTTTCCGTTGGTCAGCTAGGCGTACGAGCCGAACTAGACGGGAATGCGCGCATTAATGTTCATTTACAACGCCCTAACGGTACATATACAAGCATCAGAAGTTTTGGAACACCCCTTGTATCGCAGCGCGATTTGCCACGACCCGTCATTCCTTGCTCCGAAACACCCGACAATGTGGGCGCGGAGGAAGGCATTTATGAATGGACAGAAACACTACGCGATACGAACGGCTCGTATTTCATCTCCTATCAACGCTGCTGTCGCAATGCAACAATTTATAATATTGCCCAACCAAGCAGCAATTATGGCGGCATTTACTACGTAGAAATCACGCCCGATGCACAACGTCAGAACAACAGCAGCCCCGTTTTCAACAGCCTTCCCCCTGCTTTTATTTGCCAAGGCGAACCCTTGACTTTTGACCACGCTGCCCGTGATATAGACGGCAACCAGTTGGTTTACCGATTTTGTAACGCCTATGGCGGCTTGCTTTCGGGCGGTGCTGTGGGGTCGAGTCCACCGCCTTTTGGCCTTGTGCCTTACCGCGTGCCTTACACAAACGTCGCGCCGATGAAGGGCAATCCGCAGATAAAAATTGATGCCAATACGGGTATCATAACGGGTACGCCCGACCAAATTCAGTCGCTGAATGGGGCCATTTACCAGCAATTTGTTGTGACGATATGCGTCGAAGAATACCGAAATGGGCAACTGCTTGGGCGTATTTTTCGAGATTTCCAGTTCAATGTTGTCAGTTGCAAACGGCTTGTGGTATCGGCTCTTGTGGCCGATTCGACGGCGGGAAAATCGTTTTTTGTGAATGCCTGCGAAAACGTGTCATTGACCATCAACAATCAGAGCTATGATAGGGCAAATATTCCAAATTACTACTGGGAGTTTGATGTCAGAGGCAATACTGTTCGATACAACGATTGGAGTCCGACGGTTACGTTCAATCAAACGGGTGTTTACAAAGGCCAATTGTTGTTAAATCCAGGGACAGCTTGCTCGGATACAGCTTACGTAACGGTGAAAGTTGGCGGGCGTATTTACCCCAATTTTACCCTCAAATACGATACGTGCGTGGCGGGAGAAGTGGCGTTTAGAAGCCTCACAACGTCGTCGTTGCCGTTGAAATCAATCTTGTGGGATTATGGAGATAGCCAAAAAGATTCTAATAAAATCAACGTCTCGCACCTCTACGCGACGGCGGGAAGTAAAACAGTAAAACTAAGCGTCAAAGACATTTATGGTTGCATTGGCGACACGACAATCGGCTTCAATTGGCAACCCGCCCCACCGATTTTGATTGTCGAACCCGACAATTTTACGGGTTGCGCACCCGCAAAAGTCCGTTTTAACAACCGTTCAACGCCGATTGATACGAGTTACAAAATAGTTTGGGATTTTGGCGACGGCACATTTGGCAAAGACATCAGTCCGACGCATATTTTTGAAAAAGCCGATACGTATTCCGTTAAATTGATGATTACATCGCCCATCGGTTGCTACAAAGAAGCCGAATTTAGAGATTGGATAAAGGTCAAATCAGTGCCAAAAGCCAATTTTGATTGGACGCCCAAAGTCATCAATAACTTGAAACCGAAAGTCGCTTTTTTCGATACATCCACGCCCGATGTCGTCAGTTGGCGGTGGTTTTTTTCGGATAAAGCCTACTCAAATGAGCGAAATCCACCGTTTACGTACCGTGATACGGGTATTCAATTGGTTAAATTGTACGTAATGAATCAAAACGGTTGCCGCGATTCCATCTTTAAAAAATTGTACATCGAACCCGAAATGACGTTTTATATGCCTAACGCTTTTTCGCCCAATTTTGATTCTGTCAACGATGAATTCAAGGGGACAGGCTTTTTGTACGGCCTAAAAGCCTTCCGTTTGTCGGTTTGGAACCGTTGGGGGGAGAAAATTTTTGAAACAAACGACCCATCCGAAGGTTGGAACGGCTCAAAAAACAACGTCGGCAGACCCGCACCCGAAGGTATTTATCTCTATGAGGTAGAATGGACGACACCTAAAAATAAAGTCAAAAACAAACGTGATTTTCTGACGCTGTTTAGATAAGAGCATTTTAAATTTGATACCCCTCAGTATTTTACTCATGTTACGCAAGCAGCTAAAATGGGCCACTGATTTTAGGGATACGACTGATTTAAAAGGATTTCTTTTTCAAGGGAAACCCTTATGGAAAAAATCATGTGTAAATCAGTCGTATCAGTCCAATCAGTGGCCCATTGCGTAATATCAGTATCTTAGTGTTTTGACGCCCAAAACCCTACCCTTTTCACATTTGAAAACTTTCTAAAAGTTGTCAAATATGAAACCTAAAAAAAGTTCTCAATCTCCATCCTCAAAAAATTGCCCAATCCAATAGAAAGCCGTATCTATGTGGCCGTTTTCACACTTAACATTCCTCTTTCTGATATTAAAATCCTTTTCAATTGCAGACACTTTATACAAAAATCGCATTTCTTAGAGTTATTGCACTCCTTTGCGTTCTCTTTTTAGACCCCTCAGTATTACGCGCTTCCCACATCGTTGGCGGCGAAATGACATATAAATTTATTTCCCGTAATGGCCGTGCGGCGCGTTATAAAATTACGCTGCACGTTTATCGAGACCTCTACGCAACAAGTGGCGGTGGCGGCCAGCAAACACCTTTGGATGCTATGGCTTCCATTTCGATTCATCGGCAGTTGCCTTCGGGGGCGTTTGTCCGCGATTCTTTACTCTCAAAACCGTTGTTATCGAAGGTAAATTTACCGCGTCCTTCCATTCCTTGTTCCGAAACGCCAAGCAATGTAGGGGCGGAAGACGGGCTTTACGAGTGGGAACAAGTGCTACGCGACACGACGGGTTCGTATTTTATTTCCTATCAACGTTGCTGCCGCAATGCCACGACCTACAATATCGCGCAGCCAAGTAGCAACTATGGGGGCATTTATTTTGTCGAAATATCGGCTGAAACACAGCGTTTGAACAATAGTAGTCCGATTTTCAACAACTTTCCACCTGCTTTTATTTGCGAAGGTGAGCCGTTGCGGTTTGACCACTCGGCACGGGACACGGACAGCGATCAATTGGTCTATAAATTTATAAACGCCTACGGATGGACGCAAGGCGCGGGAACAAATACGAACAGCCCACCACCTTTTGGCCTCGTACCTTACCGCGTACCTTACACGAATGTCGCGCCTATGAAAGGCAATCCGCAGATAAAAATTGATGCCAATACAGGAATTATGACAGGGACGCCCGATGCGATTCAGTCTCTAAACGGGGCGGCTTATCAGCAATTTGTGGTGACAATTGCCGTCGAGGAGTATCGAAATGGACAGTTGATAGGGCGCGTTTTTCGAGATTTTCAATTTAACGTGGTGCGCTGTAAAAAGCTCGTTGTATCGGCTCTTGTATCCGATTCGACGGCGGGAAAAGAGTTTTACATTAAAGGTTGTGAAAATGTATCGTTTACCGTTAACAATCAAAGTTATGAGCGGTCAAACATTCCTAATTACCGATGGGATTTTTTTGTTAGAGGTGATACCATTCGTTATTCTGATTGGAGTCCGACCGTAACTTTCAGAGATACAGGCGTTTACAAAGGGCAATTATTACTCAACCCTGGAAC
>JAYSRS010000189.1:0-16613 GCA_043720935.1 Saprospiraceae bacterium | reverse complement strand
GCCAAAACCTGTTTGCGGTGGTACGCCTTGATAGAAAACCGTGACCGAATCGAGGCTACCTACCGTTAGGTTTTGAGGCAGCGTGATTTGCATCGTTTTGTCGGCCAATTGACTGAAAATCAATCTATTACCACGTTGTTTCACACTGTCAACGCGGAGCGCATTGTCGAGGTCAAACGTCATTTGATTCATCGTTTCGACGGCTTTGAAATACGTCGTGACTGAACCCGAAATGTAGCGATAAGCAGGGTTGACGCGCCACTCAAAACGATGGTATTTAATGTCGAAATTCGCACCCGCACCCGATGCTTCAAAGGATTCAAGGACTTGATGGCGTTCGCGCTCGGTTTTGATGATGTTATCAAGCGACTTTTGAAGGTCAAAAGCGGGCGTCTGAGCCGTTGTCTTTAAGCAAAAACTGCTTAAAATGAGCGTAAAAGCGAGGATTTTTTTGGACATTTTATTCTAATTGATTGATGTTGTGAACGTAGCGCGACCTTCAGGTCGCGGCTATTAAAATGCACTTTATTTTGAGTGTTATTGAGCGGGGTTCACGACCTAAAGGTCGTGATACGCATTAAAATCGCGGCTAAAAGTAAAATTATTTAAGAAGTTCAATCGTCAAAGTTTGGTCGAAATTTTGAAAATGCGTTTGGGTGTTGTGGAAAACTAAGCAGGAACGGCTGTGCGTCACAAGCTGATTTAACAATTTAGATATTTTTTGTAACATAGAACCTATAGTTCTTCCTTCTTTTTTTCATTGAAAAAACAATTTTGGCAATCTTAATTTATCTTCTAATCTCTCTTAAAGCGGCTCGTCGTTGCGAGGGAAAGACGGCAAGCCTTCTAGTAAGTTATCCATTTTCTTCTAATCTCTTCTAAAGCGGCTCGTCATTGCGAGGAGGCACGACGAAGCAATCTCTAGGCTTTTAGCACAATTTTACTTAAAAAACGTCTGTTTTTAAGCAAAAAGTCTGCAAAAACTTAAAGATTGCTTCGTCGTGCCTTCTCGCAATGACAAATTTTTTTTATAAAAGTTAGGAAGAAAATCAAGATGTCTGAAGTTATCATAAGCTAAAGTCTTGCTTAAAACTGAGAAACGTATTTTATACTGAGGGGTCTATTTTGAGGCGACTCGACCTTATAAAATGTCGTTTTCGTTTTCAAAATTAGAATTTTAAAATATAATGTCTAGTAGAAATTTTACGATAAAACTAACCAAGTTTGAAGGGCCTTTTGACCTCTTGCTGTTCTTCATCGAGCGCGACGAATTGGATATTTATGACATTCCGATTGCTCAAATTACGAACGATTTTCTCGCGTTTATCCGCGACGCGGAAGCGACGAACATTGATTTGGCAAGCGAATTTATTGTCGTTGCGGCAACGCTGATGCGGATAAAAGCCAAAATGCTCTTGCCCCGCAAGCAAGTTGACGAAGAAGGCAACGAAATTGACCCGCGAGAAGAACTTGTGAGTAGATTGTTGGAATATAAACAATACAAAGGCGTTTTGGATGAAATGCGACAGCTCGAAGAAGACCGTTCGGCGCGCGAGGGTAGGGGGAATGTAACGGCTGAATTGAAAGAAATTGCCGTTAAAGCATTGGTGGACAGTGAATTAGAAAGTCTAAGTTTATTTAAACTGTTGCGCGTTTTTGAACGACTAATGAAGCAATTTGAGGTGGAGAAAAATCGTCCCGTTCATCGAATTTTTACATACGCTTACACCGTCGAGACGCAACGCGACTACATTTTGAGTAAAATAGAACGCGGTAAAAAAGCGGATTTTGCCCACATTTTTGCCGCGTTAGACGACCGTGTTCACGCAATTGTCACGTTTCTGGCGTTGCTTGAAATGCTCAATCGGCAAGAAATTCGATTGATTCAAGGCGAAGGCATCAATAATTTTTGGCTCATCTTGATTGACGAGGCTATTGACGAAAACGACGAGATAAAATTAGAAACGGTTGAATTGGTTTAGACATTAACTTGAAACTGGATTAAGGACTTCATTTTTCAAACTGTTGATAGGTAAATTATCTACTTTGAAGTCTGAAATCGGCCTTAGTCAAAATGATTATTGGGCGCATCAATCACACGCCGTGAATTTTTGCAAGCGGGGGAAACGGCGGCGAAAAAAAAGCAAGCTGCAAGTACTAAGAGTAAAAAATTCATGAGAATGTGTGATTTTAAAATTAAGAAATTGCTGTTCTAAAACTATAGGATTAAATGATGTGAATGAGTGACTTGCTTTTTTATTCTTATACCAAAAACAGTGCCGTCGCGCTTTAAAAGGCTTCAAATTGAGTAATTTAATAAGTGTTATTTGTATATATGTTTAAAAATTACCTAATTAGGGTATATTTTGATATACATATTTTTATAATATGTATATCAATAATTCTTTACTCACGGGCATATAACTACAAAATACTGAGGGGTATCATATTTAAAGAATTTTTGTTTTGTCAGCCGCCTAAAATACCATCTATGCACTCATTTAAAAAAAAGTTTTTAAAAAATTGCTAAAAACTCAAAGTGCTGTTCTATCTTTGCCGCGTTCTTAAAAACGCACGTGGCGGAATTGGCAGACGCGCTACTTTGAGGGGGTAGTGTTCGCAAGGACGTGCTGGTTCGACTCCAGTCGTGCGTACAAAGATAAAGCCTTGATAACCACTGTGTTATCGAGGCTTTTTTGTTTTTAATTCTAATTTTAAAGAGCCTAAAATGCCTTTACCAAAAGTAATATATCAAGATTTAGGGCGCATCCGTTACCAAACGGCATGGGATTATCAGTTTGAAACCATCAAAAAAGTGATTGATGCCAAACGGGCAGTCCGCGAAAGTTTGGAAAGTACCCCCTCGGTTGCGTCGTCCCTCGCAATGACAAATGAGCTTATTTTCAAGGAAAAACTCATCGAAAAACAAATAAATTACTTGCTTTTTTGCGAACATAATCCTGTTTATACCTTGGGAAAAAGTGGTTCTTTAGATAATTTACTGCTCAACGAAGAACAATTAGCCGCGAAAAGCATTGAGTTTTTTAGAATCAATCGGGGCGGCGATATTACGTACCACGGCGATGGCCAAATCACGGGTTATCCAATTTTTGACCTTGACTGTTTTTTTACCGATGTGCATAAATACGTCCGTTCGTTGGAAGAAGTGATGATTCGGACGATTGCCGATTATGGTTTGGAAGGCACTAGAATTAAGGATTTTACAGGCGTATGGTTAGAAAATGGCGATAAAAAGCGTAAAATTTGCGCGATTGGCGTTCATTTGAGCCGTTGGGTAACGATGCACGGCTTTGCTTTAAATGTCAATACGCCGCTTGATTTTTTTAATAATATCATTCCTTGCGGTATTGACGACGCCGATAAAACTGTTACTTCCTTAGCGGCTGAATTGGGTAGAGAAATGGATTTTGAAGAAGTGAAAATGAGGGTAAAAGGGCATTTTGCTGGTGTTTTTGGTTTTGAATTTGTTTAATTGTATTACGGACTTCAGTCCGTAACTTTGTTTTGTTGATATAATAAATCACGGACTGAAGTCCGTAATACAATTTAAAAAAGATGAAAAAAGACATTCCAGAGCTAAAAGTTGAAGATTTAGCCATCGTTATTGCACCGCGTGCAGAAGGGGCAGAGCATGAAGAATTGTGGGAAACGTACTTATTCAACCTTAAAGAAGAAGCGATACAAAATGTTATGGTGTCTTCTTGGGGCTACGGCGAATTGAATGGACGTGAGAAGAAAACAACGACTTTGCGCCATTTTTTTGAGCGCGTTGACCCTTTGTCGCTCGTGCCAATTGAACCAATTTTGAAAGAGGCGTTCGCTTTGACAAACGAATATTGGGTCAGTTTCAGTTTTGGCGGACAATTGTACGACAAACGGTACGTTTTCGTAGTCGGTAGCATGGAGCCGTCGAATTTTATGATGATTCCGTTTTTGAATCGGAAAGGGGTGATGATTCGATAATCATTCCTCATCATTTCACACACGTATATATATAACGTATGCAAGGGAAAAAAATCAGCGAATCGCGCACCATCATGACCGAAATGGTGATGCCAAACGACACGAACCCAATGGGCAACTTGATGGGCGGTAATTTGATGAAATGGATGGACATTGTGGCAGCGATTTGCGCGGGCCGACACAGTGCCGCGCAAGTTGTAACGGTTTCTGCCGACCACATTGCATTTAACAAACCGATTCGGCAAGGCGATATTGTAACGCTTGAAGCCGTTGTGACGCGGGGTTTTGGCACATCGGTCGAGATTTTTGTCGAAGTTTTTGCCGCCGATATGAAAGGCAGCAATCCAAGACGTTGCAATCATGCCTATTTGACCTTTGTTGCCCTCGACGACAACGGCAAACCGCAGGCAATGCCGCCCGTTATCCCGCTTTCGGGCGAGGAGGAAAATCAATACGGCGATGCGGCTCGGCGGCGTGAGTTGCGTTTGATTTTAAGCGGAAAAATGAAACCCGCCGATGCGACGGAGTTGAAAACGCTTTTGGATATTAATGATTGAGTGATACCCCCTCAGTATTTCCGTCAAAAAACCTTGGAAATGCGTCATTTTCAAGGCTTTTTGCTTGAAAATATGCCCAAATACTGAGGGGGTCTATCCATTGATTTTTGACTTGTATTATAAATTAATTATATATAATTTTTGATATATTTTTAACAAATATTTTGCAAAAAGCTAACTATGTATCATTTTTATTTTGCACCTTTCGACGTTCTTAAATATTTTCTTTTAACTAAAATCCGTTTTAACATGAAAACTTCTCAAGTCTCAAGTCTCAAGGTTAATCCTCTGCCTTGTCGTTACCCTTTCCACTTTCTTTTGGGGTTGTCACAAAGACGTTGCCTCGCTTGACCCGTCAGTATCTACGGAAAAAGTTGTTACCACGCCAAACCTTTTGACACCTGAGATGGCCAAAGAATGGTTTGAATCGGCGTTTGGCAAATCCAAGACTATTTCACCGCCTAACAGTTTCTCGGGCGATAGTAGTACCACTGGATATTGTTTCAATCAAACGTTCCAAATTACACCCGCTTGGACGCAGGCCGAAATTTCTACCTATTTATCGGTCTATCCGATTGTTATTGTGCCTGTTCAACCAATTGCTTTTTTAGATGCGAAACATCAATATTATTCATTGGTTGTTTTTCGAGATTCGACAAATCAGATTACGGCAAAGTTACAAGTGTATGATGTTATGCCTCAATATCTTGACGCACATACGAACTTCGATGTCAGTAATTTTTCGGGTATTTTCTATCAAATTTGTTTAAACGGGAAAGTACAACGCGTTTTTGCCGTTGAAAATGGTCAATTCAAAAAAACGTTTATACCAACACCTAATGTAACTTTTGGTAGAATTGTTGCCACAACCCGAGGCATCTGCGTTAATGCTTGTGAAGGTCAACGACCTTCTTTTATTGATTATATTGTTTGTGGCTTTTGTAGCCTTTTTGGTGGAGAAGGTGCTTCTGACAATGCTTCAGGTGGAGGTGGTACGTCTTTCGATTTCGGGCCAGACATCAGTGCAACAGGTAGTACAAATGGTAACGGCGGTGGCGGGTTAGGTAGCTTAAATATAAATGGGCAAATTAATAACAGCCTTTTCACGGCAACGCAACTCAACCAGATACGGACTCAGTTTTATGCACATGGGCCAGAAGATGCTTTTGAAACGTTAAAGACGAATCAAACACAGCTTAATATGGTAAATAATTATCTGAAGAAAAAAAGTTTTAACCCCAATTCAATCAGTATTATCACTTATCTCATTGAAAAAGGCGCATTTAGTAACGGAATTATCGGCTTTATGTCGCAAAATACTGAGGGGGTGTCAGATTTAGAAAATTTGCAAAATTTCCTAAATCTTTTGTCGCAAAAACACCATTTTTTACTTAAAAATTGGTTTGCGACATAAAACCGATAATTCCGTTTAGTAATTATAAATAGAGATAACTCATTGATTATCAAGTAATAAAAACTCTTTTTTATTTTTAATAATGTTTCGGTAAAAATTGCTTTTTTTAAAATACGAAACTGCCTTTTTTTCGCTTCGCTCAAAAACCGACTAAGAAGGAATTTTGAGGGGCAAGTGTGTTTTAAATTTAAAACACGCGCATCAATAGATTTCGGATTAATCGGTTAATTACCGCATTGCGGCGTAGCTGCAAAATCTTGGTAATATTGAGCAAACTGCCATTTTTTACGCGGTGTAACCGCGAAACCGCTTGTTTTGCGGTTACACCGCATTTAAAATCGTGTATTTGTGAGTCACATTACCAAGATTTTGCAGCTACGCCGCAACTTAGAATCCCAAAGCGGGAATTGCTGAACTGTAAGTACTGGTAACTTCGGAAATCTCTATTTTTCTTCAAATGTCTATCAAAACGGCTTGTCATTGCGAGGAGGCACGACGAAGCAATGACAACGTTGTTTGGCATAGATTAGAAGTAATTTGAGATTTCCGAAGTTACCAGGAAGTTGAAAAAAATAAATTTTTCAAAATTACAATGAGGTTTATTACGTTCTGTACGTTTTAAACGTATTTTCGTTTTAAACATTTTAAACGTGTAAAACGTGAACAACTATTTTTTTGCGCTATTTTGTGTTTGTGAAATTTTTGTTTAACAGGTTTTTATAGCTTCATCCTTACACATTTAGGCAAATCGTATTAAAAGCGTTTAAAAGCAAGAAATTACGCCCAAAATGAGCGTCAACGGCGTTTCCAAATCTTCAAATTAAGATTTTAGCCAATCGAAATGCCTGTTTTGTACGTTTTGCACGTGCTAAAATATCAGTAGTCAGCACGTGCAAAACGTTCTAAACGTTTAAAACTACTTAAACGTGGTGAAGTTTTAAACGTGTTTAAATAAGATAGTTAGCGTATTTTAAACGTTTTGTACGTTTAAAACTACTTAAACGTAGTGAAGTCTAAAACGTATCAATCCTCATTTAACTTATTTTTATATTCCCCCAAAATGACTTCAAGCAAATCGGCGGGTGTCATATCGCGTTGTGCGGCTTCGACGCGTAGGAAGCGAATCATGTCTTTTGACAAAGCCGTTGTGTATTTTAGCCGCCCGATGCTGCTTTCTTTGACGGGACGTCCGCCCAAGTTTTTTTGTGGCATCTGCGCCGCCTGTGGGGCAAATATGGGTGCGAATACTGAGGGGGGGTAAGTGGAAGGCCCTGCCAATTTGCTGGTCATATCGTCAGGGATTTCGATTCTTTTTTTTGCCATGATGCGATTGAAATTTGAAATCTTTAATTTGAAATCTTTAAAATTTTGCCAAAAGTTCTGCGCCCAATGCCTTGTAATCTTGTGCGCCATTGGAAGTGGGGGCGTATTCAAAAATATGCTCACCGCGTGTTGTGGCTTCAGCAACGGCCACGTTTTGCCGAATGATGGATTTGAGCAATTTATCGCCGATTGTGCTGTTTAATTTTTCCAAAATAGACCTGTCTAAAATTTGGCGTTGGTCGTATTGCGTCACAAACGCCGCGTCAATCTCCAAACCGATTCTGTCGAGTGCTTCACTCAAAACACCATAGCCCGTCAATGCTAAATATTCAGATTGAATGGGAACAAAAATAAAATCGGCAGAGGTGTAAGCCATTTGCGACAACACGCCCAAACTTGGTGGGCAATCAATAATAATAAAATCGTAATGTGGCGTGATGGGCTTGAGCAAATTGTTCAATTTTTCCTCCCGCTTGTATTCGCTCACAAACTCCGTTTCGGCTTTGATAAGTTCGAGTGCAGACGGCAAAACGTGCAAATTAGGCGACCGTTCGACGATAGGGGCGGGGTACTCGCCGCGCAATGCCCCATAAATGCTGTTGACCGACTTGACGCCCAAGCAACGGGTGAGATTGAATTGCGGGTCTAAGTCAATGACGAGCGTTTTTTTGCCCAAGTGGGCAAACGCTGCCGCAATATTGACAGACGACGTAGTTTTGCCGACGCCGCCTTTGAAATTTGAAATAGCAATGATTTTAGCCATAGAAAAGCAATCTAGTTGAAACGGATGACGAAATAGGGGGCAAAGATAAAATAGTTTGTCACGTTTTAAACGTTTTTTCGTGTGAAATGTAAAATACGTCTGTACGTATAAAACGTGGTGAACCTATTTTGCAGGTCTCTAAATGTTGGATAGGTATTTTTAAGTCGTTTGGGTAAAAAAAACAAAGCACACAATGCATAAATTGAGCAACACTCAATAAAAAGTCCTTTATTTGCCCGTATGAGAGTCTTTTATTGGTTGTTTATCGTTGTTTTTTTAAGTCAAAACACGGCTTTTTTGATGGCACAAGAAGTGCCACGCGTTCTTAATTTCACAAAAAATGACTACCAAGCCCACAACCAAAATTGGTCAATTTCGCAATCGCTCGATGGTGAAATGTTTTTTGGTAATGGCGAACATTTGCTTCGATTTGACGGCGTAATGTGGTCAAAAATGCCTTTACCGAATCAGCAAATTATCCGTTCTGTGGCCGCCGACGGGCGCACACGTATATATGTAGGCGGGTTCGCGGAGTTTGGTTTCTTTGAAAAAAATGCGCTCGGCAACCTCGACTACACCTCCCTCAGTAAAAATCTGACATTCGACAAAGTGAAGCGCGAAGAGATTTGGCACATCGTCGTTACACCCAAAGCTGTTTACTTTCAATCTTTTTCAACTTTGTATAAATATGATTTTCAACAAGTTACGGCTTTAAATCCACCTGACAATATCATGTTTTTGCGCCCCGTCAATGGGCAACTTATTCTACCCGTTATTGCAAAAGGCTTGTATGTACTGACGCCCGACGACAATTTTATAATCATCGAAGGCAGTGATTTTCTCGCTAAAAAAATCGTTTCCACAATTTTACCCTTTGGCAACAACGGTTTGCTGATTGGCACAGCCCGCGACGGGATTTTCGTTTTTGAAAACAATAAATTTAAGGCGTGGGCAACGTCGGCACAAGCCTTGTCGCGGGATTTTCAACTCAATAAAGGCATACAATTATCAAATGGACATTACGCTTTTGGGACGATTTTAAACGGAATTTATTTGTTAAAACCAGATGGCTCAACGCTTTTTCACATCAACAAAGAAAATGGTTTACAAAACAACACCGTTCTCTCGATGCACGAAGACAAGGCGCAAAACCTCTGGTTGGGCTTGGATAAAGGCATTGATTTGGTGGATTTGACCGCGCCGTTGACCTTTTTTCAAGACCGAAGCGGTAAAATTGGTTCCGTCTATGCCGCCGCCGTTTTTAACCGAAAATTGTTTGTTGGAACGAATCAAGGCTTGTTCTACAAAACCGATAATTCTAACGAAAAATTTAAGCTATTGGACGGTACGCAAGGGCAAGTTTGGGACGTACAAAATATGGGGAATCAATTGTTTATCGGACACAATACAGGCAGTTTTATTCTCACGGAACAAAATATTTTAACCAAAATTTCCGACATAACGGGCGGTTGGTGCTTGATTAAGGCCCCCTCAGTATTTTTATCAAATTTAAGAAATTTACCCGACCAAACTACCGAAAATCTCTTTTTTCAAGGCACTTACACGGGCATTGCGGTTTATCGAAAAGATGCCGCAGGGCGATGGTTTTTCGTCAAAAAAATCAACGATTTTGGCGAGCCAACTAAGAAAATAGCGGTGGATAAAGCAGGTAATTTATGGGCAATTAATGCTTATCACCAGCTTTTTCGCTTGAAAATTAACGAAAATTTGGAAAATGTCGTCGAAAAACGACCAAGTGCCTTTGCGCGGAACGAAGCAACTGAGGGGCCTCTTTTGATGAAAATTGGGGCAACTGTAAAGTATGATTTTTCAAAAATAGGGGAGGAGTTGTACTTTAAAGCCGACGATGGCTACTACGAATTTGACAACGATAAAGGCATTTTTAAAAAAATAAATAAGGACAGAGCGTTTAAGGATTCATCATTTATCATTCAGCATTTACCATTTTTAAGCAAGGCAAAAATACAAGGCGGAACGGGCAATGATTTGGTGAAAATTTATACAGATTTTGCAGAAATTAGCTCAAAAAATGATGAAACAACGCGTTTACGTTTGAGATTAATCCCTGATTATGAAACCGTTTTGAGCCTCGATAGCAGCCGTTATTTGTTCGGATTAGACGATGGTTATGCCATTTTCAACAAAAAAAATACGCCGACGACTGCCGCTTTTTCGCCTAAACCCATCATTCGTTTGTTTGCCAAAGACGGGGCCGTTTTCAATTTTTATCCATCCGACTCGACTAAAAATAGGTTGCAACTACCCCCTCAGTATCGGGCGTTAAGAATTGACGTTGCGCTGCCTTTTTTCACCGATGCGGCCCGTTTTAGCTATTTTTTGTCGGGACAATCCACCGAATGGTCAATTTTGGAAGCCGCTACTTCACATGAATTTGCGAATTTGACAGCAGGAAAACACGCCTTTCGCTTGAAAAATGATATAACAGGCATCGAAACGGTCATCGAATTTGACATTTTGCCCTATTGGTACGAAACGATTTGGGCAAAAATCGCTTACTTTTTGGCACTCATCGGCGTCGTTTTTTTACTGTTTAAATTTCATAAAATCCAACTTGATAACCAACGCCTCCGCATCGAAGCCGCGATGTTGCGCGAATTGGAACAAGAACGCATCCGAGCCGACAACGAACGCTTGCACGTTGACAACCACAACAAAAGCCAAGAATTGGCCAATTCGACGATGGGTATCATCAAAAAGAACGAAATTTTGATGGACATTAAAGAACAACTCGACGGCTTAAAATCGGCGCACAGTGGTCATTTTCCCGAAAAAAACTACAAAAAATTGAGTGAAATGATTGAAACCAACCTATCGAGTGAAGAAAACTGGCGCATTTTTGAGAAAAATTTTAACGAAGTGCATGAAGATTTTTTGAAACGTTTAAACCTCGAATTTACCGATTTAACGCCAGGCGATTTGAAACTCGCCGCCTATTTACGCATGAATCTAGCCTCCAAAGAAATTAGTCCTTTGTTATATATTTCCGTTCGCGGCGTCGAAAACAAACGGTATCGCTTGCGTAAAAAATTGAATTTGATGGAAGAGGATAATTTGACGGAGTTTATTTTAAAATACTGAGGGGATAACGAAATCGGTTATGCCCTTTCAGCAATTTCCGCTTTGGGATTTTAGGTTGCGACGTAGCTGCAAAATCTCGGTAATGTTAACCATGCGAGGCCGATTTTCCCTGCGGTGTAACCGCAAAACCGCTTGTTTCGCGGTTACACCGCGTAGAAAATTGGTGAAGAGTTCAAATATTACCAAGATTTGGCAGCTACGCCGCCGTCAAAAAGCCAAAGCGGAAATTGCTGATACCCTTTCAGAAAACACCTTATATTGTTGAAAATCAATTGTTTACAAGTATTTATGCGAAATAAATGCTCAAATCATCCAAGTAAATTGAAAATAGAATTTTCAATTTACTTGGATGATGCTATATTTGCCGCATAGCATTTTGGCTATAATTTCAGTAATTGCTTCACTAAAACGTGAACTTGCGTACACAATCGGTCATAATCCCAACCTTTTTCGAGTTCTTCGGCAAACGCATGGGCAATTGCGGCTTCTATTTTAGGAAAGAAAATAGCCATATCAAGTCTGTTTTTGTTGTACCCACTTCCTAATTTGACCAATAAATCAGACAGTTCTTTTTCTATATGCGTTCGGTTTTTATTGACTTTTGCATTCTCCAAAAATGCTTGTTGTGTTGCCGCATCGTAGTTGTTCAAAGGCGTTAAATGCAGCAACAGCCACAATTCAAAACAAGGCGTTGACAGACAGAATTTATATCCTTTTTGCTTGCAAAGCTGTTGAATATCCGCGATTTTTCGTTTTTCTACATCGTTTTTCCGATGGTCGCGGTCAATAAGTAGCCATAATTCATCGTCCGCTTGAACCACATATTCTGCTTTAAATTCATCTAACAAGGCCAATATATGCTTCGGGTCGCTGTGCGTATCGCCTTTATCTTTACGACTTAGAACTTCTATTTTTACAATCCGATTAAGCTGTGGCGTTCTAAGAATGTGCTGTTGCAAGGCCGTAAAATAAGCAGGTTCTGTCTCCGTGCCTTCCGACGCGATGACGAACAACGTATTAGGGTCTCGATAGCGAGACGGGCGTGGCGATAATCCTTTTCGCAGACGATTTTGACGGCTCATACTGAGGGGGTAGTTTCGAGTGGTTTGTCTTTAAGCCAAGACAACGATTTAACATTTGAGATAAACGGAATCGCGCCGAATCGCCCTGTCAAATAGGCTTTTCGCAATTCCGTATCGTGGCGCGGCTTAAATTCTTCAAGAGAATACAGCTTTGTCGCGCCGTTCGGGTCTTTTTCGGTGAACCAAATTTCGTCGCGCCGCAAGAGGTTCAAATCTAAAAGACTTGATTCGTGGGTTGTTACAATTAATTGACTTTCAATATTTTGTGTAGTTTCTAAAAATATTTCTAAGAATTTTCTACTTAGTTCGGGATGTAGGCTGCGGTCAATTTCGTCAATGATAACGATGTTGTTCCCCATGGATTTCAAAGAAAGTAAATAAAAAATCAAATCAAATAGTCTTCGTGTACCATCAGATTCCTCTTCAAGTTCAAAATCAGTCATACCATTTAATGAATCATGTTTAGCCACTAATTTAGCCATCATTTTTTTACCATCAACTTCTCTAACATCACTATGGTTGAAAAATGGTTCGTTACTTACAATGGATAATTTTCTGAACTGATCTTCATCAATTTCGAATTCATCTAATGATAAATCAGAAATACCCACTTTGAAAATATTAATTAATTCAACGACCTCTTTTTTTCCGTTCCAATCATATAACATTGGCAATGGTAAATGTGTATTTGGATAGCAAAAATAGATATTTTCAAAAAAAAATGAGATTTGTTTGAAAAATTCAATATCGATACTTGTATTCTTTTTGCTTAATTCGGTCAAAAACAATTGCGAATCCAAGACATCTTCCCTATATACTTCAAACCGATTAATAGCTTTTTTATCCGACAATTTCAGATTAAAAACGGGGAATTCAGATTGCCCATTTTCTAGGACTTTACGCTCATAAATGATAGTTTCAGACGTTTTACCTAACTCAACGAGCCACTCTTCTTTAATTTTTTTCGATTCTAAATGGGCTGAAAAACCATAGGCGTACATCTTTTTATCTAATTTGAATTCAAATTCAAATGACGAGGGTTTTTCTCGATTCGCGGGGTCGAGACGAAAATGTTTATTGTAAGTTGTTTCGGATTTGATGCCGTTGACAATCACCTTTTTAGCAAAATCCATTGCTTTAATCAAATTCGATTTGCCCGAGGCATTCGCCCCGTAAATGACGGCGGTTTTCAAGATATTAACGTCGTTGCGTCCTGTACCCGTGGAGATGTAATGAGACGGCAAGTTGCGTTGCGGCCCCGCTTGCATGGACAATTCGGCTTCATCATTGAATGATAAAAAATTGCTAACTCTGAATGTTATAAGCATCGTTTAATTATTATTTGGTGCAAATAACGTGATTATTTCTCGTTAAATGTTATTTGAAATCGTTTTTGTTTGAAAAAATACTTTTTTACTGAGGGGGTATCCTATGCATTTTGATAAATAAAATGTTTAAAATAATGACGATAAATTTTGTTTTAAAAACAAATAATAGGACTTTTGGACTTTATTTTTCACTAAAAAAGGCTTCTACATGGCAACCAATAATAAACTAACGCTTTTTGAAGGGCAACGCATCCGCCACGTTTGGCACAACGACGAATGGCATTTTTCTGTCATTGACATTATTGAAATTTTGACGGACACGACCAATCCAACGTCTTATTGGAGTAAGGTTCAGAAAAGTATAGCCGTTGAAAATGAGTTTGTGCGGTTTTGGCACAAACTGAAATTGGAAGGAAAAGATGGTAAAAAATATGCTTCTGATTGCGCGAATACTGAGGGGGTGTTCAGAATTCTCATGTCCGTCCCTTCGCCGAAAGCTGAACCGTTTAAATTGTGGTTGGCATCTTTGGGAAAGCAAGCGATTGAAGAAGTAGAAAATCCCGAATTGTTGACCGACCGCCAAGCCGATATTTACCGCGCCAAAGGCTATTCCGAAGAGTGGATAACAAGGCGCGTACAGACAATTGAAACCCGAAAAGCCTTGACCGATGAATGGCAACAACGCGGCGTTAAAGACAATAAAGACTACGCAGTTTTGACGGCAACAATTGCTAAAGGGACGTTCGGCATCGCACCAAGCGAACACAAAGACCTCAAAAATTTGGGTAGCCAAAACCTACGCGACCACATGACACCGCTTGAACTCGCATTCACGGCATTGAGCGAGGAAATTACGCGTACAGTGACTGTTAGAGACGACGCACAAGGCTTCAACGAAACCTTAGACGCGGCGATTGAAGGCGGCAGTATTGCGGGTGAAGCGCGGCAAAATGCGGAAAAAAGATTGGGTCAAAAAGTGGTGTCGGCGACCAATTATCTGGGTTTGATTGAGGAGAAAAAAGACTTGGAAAAATTGGGAGATGGTGAACAATGAATCCTTCGAGGTTTTCCAAACCTCGAAGGATTTACGTCCTCAAAAATTAATGGGTTACAAGAAAAGGTTACAAAAGCCAGCAATTTCCGCTTTGGGATTTTAGGTTGCGGCGTAGCTGCAAAATCTCGGTAATACCAAGCATACGAAGCCGATTTTCCCTGCGGTGTAACCGCAAAGCCGCTTGTTTCGCGGTTACACCGCGTAAAAAAGTGGTGGAAAGTCTAAATATTACCAAGATTTGGCAGCTACGCCGCCGTGAAAATCCCAAAGCGGAAATTGCTGTACAAAAGCCAAAAATTTTCCTAATTAATTGACAATCAAAGGCTTACACAAGGTTTTAGCAACTTGTGTAAGCCTTTTTTATGTCCCAAAATGGCGTTGGTGTAGTCATAGTGTGGTTAAAAATTAGATATTAGGTTCGGTCAAAAGTAATTTTGCTTTATAAAAATTCGGCCTTGGAAATATCAAGCCAATTTATATTTCTAAAATTCAACTTTGTCTAAACAATAATATTAACGAACTAAAAATGCCACTTACACTAAAAAAAATCTTGATTTTAGGTCTTCTGATACCCACAATACTGAGGGGTCAAACGCCGAGCATTCCGACGAATGTAGCGGCGATTGGTTACGACAGTCATGTGGAAGTGAAGTGGTCAAATGTGCCAAATGGGCAAAATTATCAAGTGTGGCGGTCAATAAATGGGGGTGTTCGGTTCGATTCTATTAAAACTTTGAGTGATACTGCTTTCATTGATTTTGTAAGGCCATTGGGGACAAATATTAATTTGATTTATAAAGTCAAAACGCTTGGTGCGGCGGGTGCTTCGTCCGATTTTTCGGCAAATGCGACGGGTTTTGTGCGTCCGATGTCCGATGATAGTTTGATGGACATGGTGCAACGCTACACTTTTCGCTATTTTCGAGAATTTCAGCACCCCGTTTCGGGTATGGCGCGGGAACGCAATACGACGCTGAATACGGTCACGACGGGCGGCACGGGTTTCGGGATTATGGCGTGGATTGTGGCCGTCGAACGCGGTTGGGTGTCGCGTACTGAGGGGGTGGATTATCTCTTGAAAGTCTTGTCTTTTTTACAAATTGCTGACCGTTTTGGCGGCGTTTTTCCGCATTGGATGAACGGCGAAACGGGTCGCGTGCAGCCGTTTAGCACGTATGACAACGGCGGCGATTTGGTTGAAACGTCTTTTTTGATGCAAGGTTTGTTGACGGCACGGCAATATTTTAGCGGCAGTTCCGCCGACGAAATGGCGATTCGGCAGCAAATAACCGACCTTTGGCGGGCCGTAAATTGGCAATTTTATCGAAAAAACAACGAAAATGTCTTATATTGGCACTATTCGCCGAACTATACGTGGCGCATGAATTTTCAATTGCGCGGCTACAATGAAGCCTTGATTACTTATCTTTTAGCCGTGGCTTCGCCGACAAATGCCGTTCCCGCGTCGCTCTATCATCAAGGTTGGGCGGCGAATAATAACTACCGAAATGGACAAGCCTATTACGGAAATATCTTACAAGTTGGTCCTTCGGCGGGAGGGCCTTTGTTCTTCGCACATTATTCTTTTTTAGGATTTGACCCACGCCGAAAAAAGGACGCTTACGCCAATTATTGGCACCATAACGTCGCGCAAACCCTTATCAATTGGAACTATTGCAAAGCAAATCCCCTTGGAAAAACGGGTTATTCTGCCGAAAACTGGGGTTTAACGGCAAGCGATAACCCGACGGGTTATCTCGCACATGCCCCGTTGGAACAAACCGATAATGGGACAATCACCCCGACGGCGGCATTGAGTTCAATGCCCTACGCACCCGCACAAGGCATGGCGGCTTTGAAATATTTTTACCGAACGCAGGGCGATAAATTATGGGGAAAATACGGTTTTTACGACGCGTTTAATTTAGGTCAAAATTGGTACGCCACGTCGTATTTAGCGATTGACCAAGGGCCCATTGTCGGCATGA
>JAYSRS010000188.1:0-16614 GCA_043720935.1 Saprospiraceae bacterium | reverse complement strand
CTTCGGATTTAGATGCTTTTGAAAATGCACTTGGTCAATTTTTAATTTATTGGCGGGCTTTGAGACAGAAAGAACCTGAACGTATCTTGTACCTGGGTGTGCCACAAAGTTTTTACACACGCTTTTTTGATGATATTTTTTTCGTAGAAACAGTGCGTGATTTTAATGTCAAAATGGTCGTGTACAACGAACAAAAAGGAATAATTGAACAATGGATAAAATAAATCGCTACAAAAAAATTGTACGTTCACTCGTCGAAGAAATTGTTGCATTAGTACCAAATGACGAAGATGGTATTGAAAATCAACTAATTACAGATGATGAGCACGGTCGTTATTTGTATTTTGGCGTTGGATGGAAAAACAATGGACAACGCTGGTTTTATGCCACGTTTATTCACGTTGACGTGAAAGCAACGGGGCGTGTTTGGTTGCAACACGACGGGACAGACCTTAATATTGCGGAACAACTTGCTGAAAAAGGTATCCCTAAAAGTGATATTGTTATAGGCTTTCAACCGCCTTTTATTAGAGAATCTATGACGCAATTTGCTGTTGCTTAATACTTCAAAAGCCGCTCAATTGTTTTTGATAGGCTTTTGGAGTTAACCCAACAAGCAAAAGCACTCCAAAAGCATTTTATGCGAGGGGAGTATTAAAATTTCAAACATTAGTTTTTGGCAGAGTTTTATTCTGCCAACATCAGCTAAACACCCAAAAATTTCTTTTCTGTCTAAAAAAATGTTAAAAAAGACATTTGCTTATTGTATAATGTACACAGCGTTGTATATTTGACCCGATTAATGTACTTAATCATTTTCTAATAATTATTTTATAACTAAATTTAATTTTTTCGTATGAAAAAACTCTACGCATTGGCTTTCGCAGCAGCCTTGACAACAACTGCATTCGCTCAAGTTGGTCAAACAGCTATCGTCGCTTGCAAAAAAGCAAACGGTGAAATCAGCATGGTACTTGACCTTGCTAAAAATTGCGGCCCTGCTGGCTCAAAAGACACGTTTGCAAAACGTACTGAAATCGGTTTCCACTCTGGTGCTAACAATTTCGGTGCAGGTCTTGTCAGAGAATGGAATTCAGCTGCTGGCGCAGGTGGTGTTGCCGTTATTAAAGGAAGAAAAATGGCTGGTACTTCAGGTTTAACATCGAAGTTCAACGTAGTCATTCCAAACCCAACTACGTACTACAACGCAGGTGCAACAGCTATCACAAACATTGCGTTTGTATTTAATGATGGCGCACAAGGTATTACCACAACGGCTAATCACCCTTGGTATGCGGAAGGAAAAGCAACAAAAGCAGACGGTTCTTGCGAAGATTTCGTCATCACTATCGCTACTTTGCCGACTTGTGCAGTAAGCACAAATGACTTGCAAAACGTGAAAATGGCGGTTGCGCCAAACCCTTTCAAGACGTCAACTTACGTAACTTTCAACAATCCAAGCAACAAAGCACACACTTTGACGCTTATGGATGCAGTTGGTCGCGTTGTTCGTACTTACAACAGCATCACTTCTGACATCGTTGAAATCCAACGTGGCGAAATGACGGCTGGTATGTATTTCGCTATCTTGAAAAACGTTGACGGTCAGTCAATCACTCAAAAATTGATGGCTGAATAAGTCATTCATTTTTTAGGAAAAAGTAAAACCTCGTCGCTGTGAAAGCGGCGAGGTTTTCTTTTGTGCGCTATAGATAACTCAAAATGCCCAAAATACTGAGGGGGTCTAAAATCATAAACGTTTGACTGTCTCATTGACAGTCAAACGTTTAGCTTTTAATGCAAAAGTGCTTTTGTACTGAGGGGTCTTTTTTTGATAAATGAAAACTTTATCTTTGCTTATTGTTTACGTATATTTGCACAATGAAAAATCTACCAATTGGCATACAGACCTTGGTACAAATTCGCGCTAAGAATTGTATCTATGTGGATAAAACGCAGCTTATTCATCAATTAGCGACAACAGGGACGTACTATTTTCTCTCTCGCCCCCGCCGTTTTGGTAAATCGTTGTTGGTTTCCACGCTCAAAGAATTGTATTCGGGTAACAAAGCCATCTTTGAAGGGCTTTGGATAGAATCGCAGTGGGACTGGTCGAAAACCAATCCCGTTGTCCATTTTTCGTTTGACGATATGAGTTATAAGCAAATAGGCTTAGAAGCAGCGATTGTTAGAGAACTGAAAAAGATAGCTGAACAGTATAACGTGCAGCTATTGACAACCGATTACAAGGCACAATTTAAAGAATTGCTTGAAAAGTTAACACAAGCATACGGTAAAGTCGTTGTGTTGGTAGATGAATATGACAAACCGATTATAGATTTTTTGGAAAAAGACGAGATTCATCAAGCCAAGTTTAACCGAGATATTCTGCGCGAATTTTATGGTGTTTTGAAAAATGCGGATAAACTAATAGAATTGGTTTTTATAACGGGCATCTCCAAATTTGCGAAAGTGTCTCTTTTTTCGCACCTCAATAACTTGGATGATATTACATTAATGGAAAAATACGCCACATTAACGGGTTACACGGAGGCGGAACTCGTCCATTATTTTGCCGATTATTTAGACCTCATTGCGACAAAACTCAATCTGACGCGTGAAGGCTTGATTGTACACATGAGAAATTGGTATGATGGGTACAGTTGGGATGGCGTTAGTCGGTTGTACAATCCTTTCGGTACGCTTAGATTTCTTGCCAATCAACGGTTTGAAAATTTTTGGTTTGCAACGGGCAGCCCTCAATTTTTGATTCAACAGATGCGAAAAATTAATTATTTCAATGTTGAAAATTCGGAAGTAAATAATAGAATATTAGACAAATACGACATTGACACCATTGAATTGATACCCTTGTTATTCCAAACAGGCTATTTAACGGTCAAAAGTATAGATGCCATGACCGGCAATATGGTTTTGGATTATCCGAACCGTGAAGTGCGCGAAAGTATATATGAATTTTTAATTGATGATGTGGCAAAAAACCCGCAACGCATTCACACGGGCATGACGATTGAGGATTTGAAAAAAGCGTTTATCGCCAAAGACTTGAATAAAGTTGAAACCATACTCAATTCTCTTTTGGCTGATTTGCCCGACGAAGTCTTTGTGAAACAAACAGAAGGCTTGTATCACGGCTTGATTCATTTGATTTTCAAATATTTAGGCATTTATATAAACAGCGAAGTCCATTCTTCAAAAGGGCATGCCGACAGCGTGGTTCAAACGTTGACCGATGTGTATATCTTTGAATTCAAATTCAATAAAACAGCACAACAAGGTATTGACCAAATTAAAAAACAAGATTATGCAGGTAAATATCGGGCTTCTGGAAAAGTGATTACGGGCATTGGCGTTAATTTCAGTTCAGATAAAAAAACGATTGACGAATGGATTGAAGAAGTATTGTAAGCCCTAAAATACTGAGGGGTATAAAAAGGTAAAACCTCGTCGCTATTGAAGCGGCGAGGTTTTATTTTTGATGCTAATTTTCAGAATTAATTAAGCAAAGCTAAAATGATTTTTAGGCTTTGGCACGAGCCTATTTAGTTCGGTAGCCGTCTCAATCCATTGATTGATAACGATTTGTGCGTTAGCTAATGCTTCATCATACGTTTGGCCGTCGGCCATGCAACCCGCTAATTCAGGCACTTCGGCAATAAAGGCTTCGTTAATATCGCTCCAATAAATGGTGATTTCGTATTTTAAATTATTTATCATCGTTATCTTTTTTTAAATTGTTTTATCGTCTCACATAAAAATCAAAATACTTGCATTCCGTTCTAGCTTGTCCAAAAAACTTCGTATCGCCGTAATGATTTTTCAATAAGTCAAAATAGCTTCTATACTGAGGGGGTATATCAGGGGCTAAACGTGAACCGACGCGGTAACGGTTTTCGGCACTGATGTAAAACAAATTCTCTTGACATTTAGCCGCCCAAAATGCGGCTTTTGCCGACATTTCACGGTCAGAATTCCACCACAATTGCCGTGCTTTTTCAAAATAACTCAACGCAATTGCGCAATCTATCACTTCCATATTGCCAAAAGGATTGTTTTTGACGGTAAACACATTTTTTCCTTGATTGATATTTTCCCAAGATTTGCCGCTTCGATACGCGTCCGCAAGGCCGCTGCTATTGCCAAAAAACGTCATATTGTAGTAGCCCAAACCGAGTTTGTAATAATACGGTGCGGCCTTGTCGAGGGCCGCTTTTGAGTTAAATTCTAAGTCCAACATCGTCCGCGTGAAGGTCAACCGATTGACCAAACCGACTGTATCACTGCGTAAACAATTCACGCAATCCTTCAAATTGTCCGAAAATGGGCTAAAACGCTTCACGCGTCGCCGTTCGTCGGTTTTTTCAAAGGCATTTGCCGCCGCTTCAAACTGAAAACGCGCCAAATGATAGCGGCCTTTCAAATCCCAAATATCGGTTTCAATCGTCATGGAATCGCCACGCGTCGTCAATTCTTTTTCAAAAAGCGTCTTGTTAGGCTTGCGCGAAAGCGTGATTAAATCGTCTAAAAGTGCTAAACTTGGATTTTTTTCTAATTCGCCCAAACTGTATTCACAAAGGAACGCCGTGCCGTTATCGCCGCGTTGTCGGTACAAAACGCCTAGTTTTTCGTATAAAAGCCGTTCAAAATCTTCATCCGATGCGTAGGCATTTGACGTTCTGAGGGTTGTCAAAACGCTGTCAACTAGGATATCCGAAGTTTGCAAACCAATGATTCTTGCGGCTAATGTGTAATTTTCAATTTGTTCCAATAGCAAACGGTCTTCGGGCGGCGTGAGTTTTTCGGCCTTGTACAAAGTCGCCAAACTGCCGCGCACATCCCCCGCAAGCAAAGCGAGATACCCCTCAGTAGTGCGCCACAAAGCGGGCTTTTTAACCCGATTTTGATTGGCCACGCCACCGACAAATGCCCGTAAACGTGCCAAATAGTCCAGCGTTTTCAGAATTGTGGCACGGTCATAACGGCCTCTACGAAAATCATGGCCTAAAAAAACCTTTTCCAATCGCAATGTTTCTCGAATCAACAACATATCCAAATGCTCATTTGTGGGGTCGAGTTTGTACAATTCGTACATATCATCAAGCGCACGGGCATTGTTATAACTTGCCCGAATCGCGTACAAAGCCGCCCGTTCTTGTGGATTTTTGCAAAAACCAAGGCATTCTAACCATTCGGCATCGGTTTTTATGTCAAAACTTTCAAACGCCTGTTTGCGTTTCGACGGGCAATAACGAAAGACAACGGCGAACAAATAAGCCGCCTCCGAACGCCGTCCGAGTGCTTTCAATGCCCCCGCCCGATGGCCCAATGCCCAATAATTGATAATGGTTTGGGTGCGTTCAATTTTGGGTAAAAATTCATCCCAAATCTTTAAAACCATCGCATAATCCTTGGCATAATGCGCCAAACGGAGCATTTGATAGAAATAACGCATCCGCAAAAAAGGCGATTTGGTGCGCCTAAATTCCGTATTTCCCCTTGCAATCAAGCCCGACATATCGGCATTTAGTGGTTTTTTTGCATCCCATTTATCGCCTTTCATGCAATACGGCTCACAACTTTTGGCAAAAATCAAATAATCAATTGTTTCGATGCAACGGTTTTGTTGCAAGACTTGAGCAAAGGTATTTTCCTTCAAAATATACTCAACATCGCGTTTTTTCTTGGACGAAGCAGCTTCGCGCAAATCGGCTAATTCGGCAATATCGGTATCAAAAAGCAGGTCTTCGATGTCCGATGAATCGGGAGTATCGCAAAAACGACCGCGCCATTCGCCAATATTGTCGTTTTCTTGCGGGTCGCGTTGACTCATATTGTAATAATTTTCAATCACTTGATAACCCATCAAATAAGGTGCGTAGTCCGATTGCCACGCCAAAAGGTCGAGGTGAACGAACGAAATGTGTTGTGCGGCGCGATTGCCTAATGTGCCGCAGTCGCTTTTCGCGGGGCGCATCGGGATGATTAAAAACAGTAGAATAACTGTTGGAAGGAGTAAAAAACGAGGAATATTTTTAGACATAAACCAATTAACGGATGTGCGATTTTTCATAGTCAATGAATTATTTTTTTGTAGGCGCAATTTTAAGCATAAATTTCCATAAAAACAGGCAAAATACTGTGGGGGCTATTTTTCAACCAAAAACAACGAAGCCGAAATATCCTTTTCAGAACACTTCGGCTTTGCTGTTTTGATAAAAACGAAGAATTTATGGATTAATCGGTTAATTTTAATTATTGCGTTGCGGCGTAGCTGCAAAATCTTGGTAATATTAAACCAAACTGCCATTTTCCTACGCGGTGTAACTGCGAAACCGTTTGTTTTGCGGTTACACCGCATTTAAAATTGTATGTTCGTGAGTCTATTACCGAGATTTTACAGCTACGCCGCAAGGCAATAATTAACAGATTTATTTGAGAATTTATTTGAAATAATACGTTGCATTCAAACCAATAAACCGATTGTAAGCCGACCAACTTGCTTGATTTAACACGTTTTTAAGCCCAAAATCATAACGCAATGACAATTCAAGCCGTTTTGTGGGCTTAAAATTGAGGCCACCGATTGCGGCAAAATCCCAACGTTGTAAACCTAATGCACTGATGTTACCTCTCGATTGGTCTTTTGCGAATAAAGAAGGGTCGTTAGTACTATTACCCGTTTGAAGGACAAATAAAGTTGAATCGGACGATGTGGCAATACCTGCGCCAACTAAATAAGCCGCTTTAATGCCTGTTGACACTGACCATTTTCGATTAAAATGATAATTTATCGTAACAGGTAATTCTATGTAATTCAATTGGTTAAGCACTATTTTCTTTACGGGTACGAGTGCGCTTTGCGGCGTGTAAGCGGCATTTTTTTCTACTTGATAATACGTCAAAGGTGCATTGCCATTAACTTGTGTTTTTCTATAATTCAACCCTGCGGAAATGGATAATTTAGGCTTAAATACGTGATTTATAACTGCACCTAATTGCCAACCGTTCACTATTTTAGATACCTCAGTATTTACACCTATTGTAACGCCCCAATGTGTTTTAGTGGGGAAAATAGGTTTAATCAATGCATATTTTGTTAATGGATTAATGCTTTTTAAATCATTAATTGCCATTGAATCTGATTTAATTTCTTTCAATGGTTCATTAGTCAATGCAAATACTTGTTCAACTGTAATTACTTGCTTAGCAATCTCTTCTGTGTAATTAATTATTGGATACGTATCCATTTTTTCGTTAAAATACTGAGGGGGTGTATTAAAATTGAAATTTAATTCATTGTTATTTTTAATTTCATTATTAATTAAAGCTGAATTATTGTTTTTTAATTTTTCATTAATTAAATTAGAATTATCGTTTTTAATGTCGTTATTAATTAAAGCTAAATTATCGTTTTTAACTTCATTATTAATTAAAGCTGAATTATCGTTTTTAATGTCGTTATTAATTAACGTTGAATTATTATTTTTAATGTCATTATTAATTAAATCAGAATTATCGTTTTTAATTTCGTTTTTAATTAAATTGGAATTATCGTTTTTAATTACAACATTTTTAATTGGCACATTTAATTCTAAATTTTTAATTTTTAATTCATAGACGCCCAAAGCAGTCAAACTACCGATTAAAAACAACCAAAATACCAAGCCTCGCCGCCGTTTTTTATCAGCAACGGGCAATTCGTGGTCGAGTATTTTCTGCATTTCCGACCAACCAAAATCTTCAAAATCTTTATTAAATTTATCTTTCATTATCTTTCTAACTGTTTGATGTTCAAATAATTACAACGAATACGACCGCCGTTCTAACAATGTTTTTAACTTACTTCGGGCTTCTGACAAATGCCATTTTGACGTTCCCGTTGTGATGCCTAATCGTTCCCCAATTTCGGCGTGACTGAACCCTTCGACGGCGTATAATTTAAACACTTCACGCGTTGCGGGAGGCAAATAATCAACGAGGGTCAATAAATCTTCAAAAAACAAAGTGGAGAAGGCCCCCTCAGTATCTCGACTTTTTGGCTGCATTTCAACGGGAAATTCATCAAAAACGACGTTTTTCAGATAGCTGTTATTGGCTTTGTAATAATCTGAAACGGCGTGAAAAACGAGCCGTCGAATCCAACCTTCAAGCGAACCACGGCCTTCATAGAGGTTAATTTTCTTAAAAATCCTTAAAAAGCCGTCATTTAGAATCTCCAAAGCCCTGTCGCGGTTGCCGTCAGTATAACGCAAACACATCTGCAACATCGGTTGGAAAAACCGACGGTACAGGCGTTCTTGCGCTTGCCGTTCATTTTGCGCGCAACGTTTGGCGATGTCTAATTCGTTAAAATCCAAGGGCTTGATAGGTTTTAATGAAATTAAGAATTAAAAATTAAAAATTCATAAGCGGTGACTGTAAAGTCTGCAAATCTATGGTTTGCTAATTTTATCTTTTAACGTTCTTAATTTATTTTCTGTAAAGACAGACAAGGATATAAAAAAGGTTGGGTAATGTGATAAAATCCCGAAAAAGGTTTGTTTTTATTTTTTTAAAATTGGAAATTTTAAATAAAACAAACCATCCCTTCCCGTCGCTGCGTGTGCCATTAAGCAATCAGTAGAAAAACGGCATTTGACGCCGTTTTATGTATGAAATTGTTGAAATACTGAGGGGCCTCTTTTTTGTATAAAATTTGGAAATTTTGTTTTTAGAAGTATCTTTGTAGAACAAATAAGACAAAATAGGATAACTATAATTGAGTTTTTATTTAAAAAATTTAATCATCTGATAAAATGACGAGTATTAATTTTCCACTACGCACCTTAAATGATACGGTTATTCAAGATTTGAAGGAGAAATATCCAGAAGCAGAAATTCGGCTTGAATTGCATCCAAAACCCACTCAAACAGCTTTGAGTGAAGCGCATTTTTGGGCAATTATGGGTAAATTAAATTGGGATAATGAAGACGACAATGACGCTGTTGTAGAACCCGCGATTGCTTATTTGGTTATGCAACCCGTTAGACACATCTTTGAATTTGCTGATTTATTATCTGAAAAATTGTATGCCTTAGATGCACGTATTTATGCTCAAAACATTGGTGAAGATGCGTGGTTGCCTAATGCTTATTTTTCGGTAGATAATTTTTTGTATGCAAGATGTTGTGTAGTGGCCAACGGAAAAAAAGCCTTTTTAGATGTGCAAAAAAATCCGTCTCGTATGCCAAAAGACTTAACGTTTGAAGACCTACTCTACGTAGCTTCGACGGCATATAGCCGTAAAATGGGCAAAAAATACACTTATTCTCCCATTTGTTCTATCGAAACGTATAGTAATAAAGAAGGTTGGCAATAAAAAATTACCCCTATGAGTTTTCATGGCAATTCAAAGAAAAATACCAAATTGCATCATCTATACGCCTTAGATGATGTAGAGGAAAACGATATTTTCAAGTATGGAATCAGTGATAAACCGATTGATGCTGATAATTATTCGGCGCGGATGCGCGAACAAGTAGATTATCTAAATCGTGCAGTCGGTTGGTCTCGATTTTCTAGTGAAGTATTGATTCGTAATATTGATGGAAGGGCTAAAGCGCTCTACATTGAAGACGCTTACATCAATGCCTATAAAAAGAAATATGGACGAAATCCAAGAGGCAATCTTGATTGATATGCCCTGTATTAGGGAATTTGTAAAAAATAACTTCTCCATTTTTGTTACCACTATTTCTTCGCTAAGAAAATCGTCATTGCGAGGCACGAAGCAATCTGCTTAATTTTAGCAGTCCTTATTCATTCATTGGCAGCCTGCTGAAAGGTAAAGATGGCGACGTGCCTCGCAATGACGACGTTTCTGGTAGGGTGTATAAGGTAATTAAGAGTGGTAAGTTATTTCTTACAAATTCCCTAACTTGAAAATTCCTATAAAACGGCACGTTTTATAGGAATTTTCAAGTTAATACAGTATTGTAGGAAATTGAGAAAAATTATTCAAATAACGAGATAAATCAATCACTTATTGCTTCACAACCCGCTTCAATTCCGTTTTATCACCATCCGATACCGTCAAGAAGTACGTGCCGTTTGGCAGACTTGACAGGTTGAAAACAGTTTTGTTCGGGCCTTCAACGGCTTTTACGCTGTCCGTTTTCAAAACTTGACCGACAACGTTTGTCAACGTTAAAGTGATAGTGGCTTCTTTGCTGACGGAAAAATCAACCGTTACCCCCTCAGTAGTTGGCACGGGTGAAACGTTCAAAACGACAAATTTCTTTGCATCGTAGCGTTTGACGGAAACGATTTTAGAGATTTGCTCATCGCCGTTCAAATCCACCGAGCGCAAGCGATAATAGCCTAAAAGCAACGGTTTTTCGTCCGTTAAGCTGTAAAAAGTTTCCATTGTGCCGCCTTTTGGTGCAGTTGTACCCATCGCCGACCAATTTAGATTGTCCGAAGAACGTTCGACGATGAAGGCTTTGAGCGTTTTTTCGGAAGCCGTCACCCAATCAATTTTGTTGACGCCTTCTTTTGCGTAAGCCGTTATCGTTTTCAACTCGACAGGAATGACGGCGGGTTGAATATTGACCCAATAATCTTCCGTTTCACCACTTGCAAAGGTCGTACAGGCATTAATTGCAGCGTTTGCAAAAGTTGCCTCTCTACTGCGTATCCGCATGAGGGTCATGCCTGTTGTGGCGGTCATGGGAATTGTCATGCTCAACGTTGTGGCGACGTTTGCCGTTGTGGCCGTTGACACTTGAGCCCACTCGGTTGTCTCAAATGAACCACTTTGGTTGTAATCCACCCAAACCGATACGATGTGCGCTGCATTTGTTGTCACGCTTAATGTATAAGCCGTGCCTTTTAGCAAAGTGCCCGTTGTTGCCCCCGAAGCAGGATAAATAATATAAGACGACGGTGTACCTGCGGCGTTTGAACAACCCGAAGCGGCATTTGCTAAAGTTGTTGCTGCAATTGATACGTTGTCAATATAACTCGATGTGCAAGAGGCCACAGGCGTACAGTAGCAACTAGCGGCACTTTTTAACGTGATAGTGACGGGTATCGAATAAGTTATTGTGCCGCCCGAACAAGCAATTGCACATCTGTAATGTGTGAAAGCGGCGATTGTTTGCAACGTTGTGGCGTTTGTCGCGCCCGAAACAGGCAACCATCCCGAACCATTTGACGATTCCCATTGATAAGTAATGCCCGTTAATGCGTAAGTATTTTGCAACGACAGACTAACGATTTCACCGATACAGGCCGTTGTGATATTCGCTACCGTTGTGTTTGCGGCAGGTGCGCCCGTGCAAGCTGTTGTCGAAAGAATGTTGACCGTATAGTCTTCCGTTTGACCGTAAGTATCTGACGATGCGCCGCAAGCCTGTGCCGAAGTCAACGCAAAATCATTGCCCCCGCGTATCCGCAAACGTGTCTGACCGTTTACGGCGGTGTTTGGCACGGTAAAATTCAAGATGTATGTGCCATTTGCACCTGCCGACACGGCATTTCCGCCTAAATATTCAGTCGTTTCAAACGTGCCATTTTGGTTATAATCAATCCACGCGCCCATAAATTGGTCGGCGTCATTGCCAAAAACAACGGTCATGGATTGTTGAATGGTTTTAGGTAAATCGGGAACAGTCGCCGTGTTGTAAAAATTGTAATTGCCTGTGCCACAAGCTGTTGCGCTGTTATTGTCGAGCGTTCCCAACTGCACACGGGTAATGACATCTAAACCATTGCTGCAACCATTTGTGTAAGTCGGTGTGCAATAGCAAGCCGTTGCCGCCGTCGTAAAGTTCCAAGTTGCACAACCCGTTGCGCTTCCTGCACTATTCTTCGGCACGACTTGCCAAGTGAAGTTTGTACTGAGGGGTAGCGCACCGACGACCGTGTAAGATGTGCCGACGACGTTGATAGGCGACGTTACGCTCGGTAGGTTCGTATAAATATCGTAAGACGTGGCATTCAACGCCGCCGCCCATTGCAAAACAACGCCGCTTGGACAAACCGCCGTTGCGTTATTCGCGGGTAATGTTTGCGTGGCGCAACTCGGTGCAGCTGTAATTTCTGCAATGTTCAAATTGTCTAAACCAATGTCCGTTGTGCCATTATCGCCGCCCGCTTCTAAGCGAATGACGCTCGTTGCGGTTGCCGTCGGCAATGCCAAAGATTGTAAAGTCCACGTTGAAGCGATTTTTAAAGTTGTACCGACTTGCGTAAACGTTTGGCCCGCGTCGGTTGACAACAAGACTTTCAAGGAGTCTGCGCCCGATGTGTTGATGTAGTAAAAAGACAGGTTTTTCGATGTCGCGCCGCTTAAATCAATGAACAAGTTTAATTGTCCTTTCAACGTTGTGTTGTACGAGTGAAAACGCGCCGAATACGCACCGCTTTGAAACAAAGGCGAATACGCGCCCGACAAATTGGCCCAGCCGCCCGTCGTCACGCCTTCATCGTTTCTACGCCATGAATTGATGCCCGTTGTGGGCGTGTTTTGCCAATTTATAGTCGGCACATCTTTCGTCGTTGCGCCTGAAACGCACGCCGATGTTGCCCATGC
The DNA here is from genome assembly GCA_043720935.1 of Saprospiraceae bacterium. Lineage (GTDB taxonomy): Bacteria > Bacteroidota > Bacteroidia > Chitinophagales > Saprospiraceae > JAAFJT01. The sequence goes on along the minus strand of JAYSRS010000188.1, from coordinate 4,018 downwards.
TTCAAAGTCTTGACTGTACGGAAGGGTTGCGTAAATGGGTGCTACAACAGCCAACGAAACGGTGTTTGAGGAAGCCGTTGCGTTGCCATTTGTACAGGTTGATACCAATTTGTATTGCGCCGCAACGTTCACCACAACTGCTACCGAAGTAGTTGTGGCGCCCACAATATCGGCCCAAGTGCCGCCATTATCCGTTGATTTTTGCCATTGAAAAATGACGCCCGTGCTTGTTGCTGTACCCGTTGCGGAAAGCGTTACGGTTGACCCTATACACGCCGAAGCGGCTGAAATAGCGGCTGTTCCCGCCGTCGGTGCGCCAGAACAAGGCGTTGCGATGTTGAAATTGTCCATATCGGGATACCAATCGCCTGTTGTCCAATTGGCAATAATGCGGAAAATAGCCGTCTGACCTGCGTAGGTACTGAGGGGTATGTTTTTGGTGGCCCAATTTTTAGTAACAACGTGATTGGCATCGTTTATCGTGTGGAAGGTCGTGTAAGTCACGCCGCAATCTGTCGAAATTTGTACTTGAATATTGCCCCAACCCGCCGCCGTAGCCGTTGCATTAGCGGGATAAGTGGCCGCGCTGACGTAATTCAATACGCGATAATCAAACGATAATTGGTCGTTTGCCGTAATTGGGCCAACGCCAATTAGTGTAAATTGAGCCGTTGTGACGGTAGAGTAAATGTTTTTATAAATTCCATTACCCGTTCCGTTTGCGTGATTTGCTGCAATCAACCAAGCCGTTGTATTTGTCCAGCCCGTCGGAATCGTTGTCGAGGCGTTGAAATTCTGGCTGTAAGGCGAAGCCACGGCATTGGCGCAAGCGGCGGGAATAGCGTAAGTGAAATTTACCATCAAGCTGTTGTTGGCCAAATTAGCGTCGGTGTTGCCGTTGACATTGCCCGTTTGCGCCGTAAATGTATGTGCCGCAACGGTGTAGCCTGATACGGCGGGAAGCGTTACGTTCGCGCTTGCCCCTGCGACGAGGCTACCTGTCCAAGCGTAATCCACGAATACGCCATTGTCCACTTTGTAAGAAATTGTGGTGGCTGTGAGAGTTGTTGTGCCAAAATTTTTCAAAGTTACTGAGGGGGTAACAGTTGGTACGCTCACCGCGCCGTTTGGCGTGATAATGGCCGAAATACCCGCATCGTCGGCAACAGCAATCGTAATATTAACGACGCTTGATGTGCCAACCGCGCTCAAATCGTCGTAGGCTTTTGCTGTTAAAGCGTAGCTGCCGACGGGCGGCGTCAGCCACGTATAAGTGTAAGGCGCGGTTGTCGAAGTGCCGAGTAGTGTTGCGCCTTGATAAAATTCTACGCGGTTTATCGAACCGTCAACATCGGTAGCCGTGGCGTTGATAACGACGTTAGAACCGACTGCAATAACGGCATTATTGGCAGGAGAAGTGATGGCTACTGAGGGGGCGTTGTTGTTGGAATTGACGGTTGATTCCCAGATGCCACGGGCGTAAGTTGCAGCCTTTAATTTGCCCGAAGCGGCATGAATTTCAAGGTCTTTTACTTGGATTCCCGGCATTCCAGACCTAAAATCTGTCCAAGTTGTCGAGCCTGTGGCACGTAAGTAAACGCCCAAATCCGTTCCGCAATACAAGTCGCCGTTGTTGTTTTGCACCACAAAACAGTTGACAGGAATAGACGGCAAACCCGCCGAAATATTCGTCCAAGATGTACCGCCATTTGCGGAATAATAAACAGAATTACCTGTATAACTCGCCAAACCAACGTAAATTTTTTGCGCATCCAATGGGTCGAAATACACGCTTTGAATAGCTACGCCTGACGGCAAACCCGTTGTAATATTTGTCCAAGCCGTGCCACCATTTGTTGTCCGCATAACAGCCGTACCACTCGCCGCGATGATGTGTTGATTGTTCGTCGTAGCAACGTCCAATGATACCAAAGTGCCAATCGAAAAGGAGCTAATCGTTGTCCAAGCCGTGCCACTATTGATACTCCGAACGACATTTGTTCCTCCTGCGTATAAGGTTGCCGCCGTCACAGGGTCTTGCAGCCACGGCGTTACCCAACCGCCGCCTGTAACGGTGTAAATTGAGCTAAAACTACTACCACTATTGGTTGACCGATACAAATCGCCGTAATAAATCGAGGAAAACATCCGTGTATTGTCGGCGCGGTCAATGAAACACAACATCCCGTCACCACCGTTGACTTCTGCCCACGTTGAGCCGTTTGAAGTCAACGTGGTGCCATTGTCTTGATGGCCCGCGATAATCAAATTGGCGTTTGTTTGAGATGTACCCATGCCGTATAATTGAGCGATGGAAAGATTGCCGCTTCGGTCTGTCCACGTCGAGCCACTGTTTACGGTGCTGAAAACGCCGCCGTCATTTCCTGCATAAACCGTTGAACCTACGGCAGTTAAGTCGTGGCAATCGGCGTGAGCATAAGGTGCGCCGTTGCCGTTCCAATGCGTCATGACCGTCCAAGATGTGCCTGAATTGACGGATTTCCACATATTGACGCCACCTGTATAAATGGTTGTTTTTACTGAGGGGTCAACGACGATGCTCAAATCGTACCAACCTTGGCCACCCGAATCCGAACCACTTGCGTTCCAACCTAAAATATTGGGCGTCGTCGTAGAAGGCGTTGTGGCTTGTGATTTTAGGGTAAAAGTTGCGCCGCCGTCGGTCGAGAGATACAAACCTCTAAAACCGTAGCTGTTCGTACTTGATTGCGCCACGAGTGCATATATATACGTGTTGTCCAATGCCGTGACAGCGAGGGCAACGCGTTGCCAATTTGTTGTCGGCAAGCCCGTTCCCGCGCTTGCCCATGAGACGCCGCTATTCGTTGATAGGAGCATGGGTGCTGAACCACCGCCGTAGCAACCTGCATAGACAACCGTCGGGTCGGCGGGTTTAAATTCTAAATCTCTGACGGAAGCGGTTGAGACTTGTGTCCAAGACGCGCCGCCGTTTGTGGAGCGATGAATACCCGCTGCGCCGCCTACCAAAACGCTGCCGTCGGTCGGGTTGACCAATAATTTTGATAATGCTTTGCTTTGGCTTGTTGTAAACGTCAAACCCGTTGCCGCCCAGCTAGAACCGCCGTTTGTTGATTTGTAAACGCCCGTTGAGTAAGTGTCACCCGCTTCACCGTCACCCGTTGCGAGGTACATAATATTGGCGTTTGTGGGGTCAAAAGCAATGTCTGTTGCCCCTAAAACGGCAATATCGTCGCTAATAGGTGTCCAAGAACCGCCATTGTCGGTCGTCTTAAACAAACCACCGCCTGGCGCGCAGCCGTACAAAGTGCCTGATACTGAGGGGTGTGCGCGGACGGCATTGATGCGTCCGTTACCGCCGTTTGTGGGTGTATTTTGAGGCCCAATGAGTGTCCAATTGGCACCGCCTCGCGTGGAGGCGCGGCGGTTTTGGTCGGCTAATGCTTGAACAACGCCTTGGTTTAGCGCGTTTAAGTTGCCGTTTGATTCCATAACGCGGGGTTCGACGAAATGCGCCCACCGCATATACTGAATCATGCCTTCCATCTTTTGTTCGTTCTTGCCACTTCTGACATTGCTGCTGTTGGCTTCGCGGCGCAATTCACGGTTCATTTCGGGCAATTTATTGCCGTATTGCCGCATGAAAGCCGCCTTGATGTCGTAAAAATTTGCGCCTTGCTCGCGCAATTCAAGCCACGATTGGGCTGAAATGGAAAAGGACGTACACACAAAAATGACCGCTAACAAGCAGTATTTCGGGGATTTAAGTAGAATAGTCATTATTTTAATCAGGAATTAGAGTATAGGAAGTATAAGTGTAAATAGTGGTAATAGTAAGTTTGCTCAGAAATAACATGGCAAGCTCCGGTGCTGCAGTAGCTGGGACACCGGCACCACGGATTGCTTCATACTGCACATCGCTTGAACTCTCCAATAGACATGCCAGGTTTCTGTCGAAGTTGACCGAACTTGTTTTTTATATGAACAATCTCCAACGGTCCGAGTCCGACACCATGAA
>JAYSRS010000187.1:0-1965 GCA_043720935.1 Saprospiraceae bacterium | reverse complement strand
GATTTAGGAAATTTGCAAAATTTCCTAAATCTTTTGCCGCAAAAACATCATTTTTTACTTAAAAATTGGTTTGCGACATAAAACCGATAATTCCGTAAATAAAAGCATATTTTTTCACGCACTGTTTTTTGCTTTACAAAAAGTCCCGCCGAAAACATCATTTTTTCTTGCTATCCACCTTCAAACGCTCGTCCCGATTAGCGATTTCCCAAGTTGTATAGAAGGCCAATTGAGCGATTTTTGTCATTTTTTCAAAATTGATTTTGTCAATCGTATCGGTCGGCTGATGGTAGTCTTCATGCGTACCGTTGAAGTAAAAAACGACGGGAATGCCTTGTTCAGCAAAGTTGTAATGGTCGCTGCGGTAATAGTAGCGGTTCGGATCATTTTCGTCGTTATAGGTGTAATCGAGTGCCAATTTGGTGTATTTGGTGTTCATATCTTCGTTAATTTTATGCAAATCGCTGCTCAATTTGTCCGAGCCAATCACGTAAATATAGTTTGGATTGTGCGCTTTTTCGTATTTTTCATCCACGCGGCCAATCATGTCAATATTCACGTCGGCAACCGTGTTAGCCAGCGGAAAAATGGGGTGTGTCGTGTAGTATTTCGAGCCTAATAAGCCTTTTTCCTCGCCCGTCACGAGCATACACAAGACGCTGCGACGCGGGCCAACGCCTTGTTTTTTAGCTTCGGTAAACGCTTTGGCGATGTTCATAACGCCCGAAGTACCGCTACCGTCGTCGTCTGCACCGCGATAAATCAAGTCGCCGCGTTTGCCCAAATGGTCGTAATGACCACTGACAACGACGATTTCATTTTTCAAAACAGGGTCGCTTCCTTCAATGTACCCCAAAACGTTTGAGCCAATTAACTGATTAAAAAATTTGTCCATCGTCAAGTTTAACGTACAGGGCAAAACCAAGGCGTTTGGCTTTCCTTTTTCACATTTTCCACGCGTTTTGGCGTATTTTTTACTATTTTCACCAATAATTTCCTTCGCAACGTCGGGCGAAATAAAAACATTATTGGCCAATTTTCCTTCGGGTTTTTCAACGTCACCGATGACATTGCGCGAGAAAAAACGGCGGGAAAATTGAACACTTTCAGAGAGTTTTGGGTCAATAATTAACACGGTTTTTACGCCCTTTTGAAACGCTGTTTCTATTTTTTTACGGCGGTCGGTCGTCCATACTGAGGGGGTCTTCGATTTTGATAAAAGGGAAATCGAGTCCTTGGCCAACGGCTCACCTTGATTGATAAGGATGATTTTACCTTTTACATCCACGTTTTTGTAGTCAGAATAAGCCGCGTCGTCAATGCCATAACCCAAGAAAATGACTTCCGAAGCGGTGATTTTTTTATCTGCTACAACGCCATTTGTGCTTGGAAAAGCATAGAAATTGAACATATTTCGGTAGGTTTGGCCATTGATGGCCATGCCCAACTGATTCCACGATTCGTTGGTATAAACCATCCGTTGTTGATGCGACTTTTCCGCACCAACTTTCGGCAAGCCCATTTCTTCAAATTGTCGCGCGATATAATTTCCCGCTCTTATGTTGCCAATCGTTCCCGTTTCACGCCCTTCGAGCGAGTCGGAAGTCAAAACGGTGAGGTAAGTGCGGAGCTGTTTGGGCGTAATCATATTGGCAAAAGTCGTGGCATCGGCCTGCTGAGCCATCAAAATAGACCCCCTCAGTATCAAGCCAATAATAAGCAATTTTTTCATTGTATAAAATGATTTTTGATGAATAATGTAAGACAAAAAGCTGTAAAGAGCCGTTGAGAGGCGAATAGTTGCTGCTTTACAGGAATAAAAAATCCCGCAATGATACGGCTTGAATGAGAATTTTTCATCAGCCATTTGATGTACTGGTAACTTCGGAGAAGTCATTTCACGCGGTTTACGCACTGTTTTTCGCTGCGCGAAAAAGGCGTGCTAAGGAGAGAACGCTGAGGGGC
>JAYSRS010000186.1:0-1965 GCA_043720935.1 Saprospiraceae bacterium | reverse complement strand
GAAAATCTATCAAAAAAAGGATATAAATCATTTAGAAATGTATTCAAAAAAAAGGGGGAACATTCAAAAAGGCGGCTTAACAAGCCAGTTTCAAACCCTCCAAAAGTTCTAACACTTAATCAAAATAAAAAATCATTCATGTATTTACCGATTATTCAAACCACTTTTTTCCGCGACAAACGTCAATTTAACTTATTTTTATTTCTAAGCCTAAGCTCAATTTTTGACTGTCTTTTGGTCGTTTATCGCACTTATTACATTGATTTTGATTGGCATTTAATTCAATCTTTTAGCGATTTTAAGCTCTATCGCGGGGCTTATGGCACGTTCTTTTTCTTGATTTGGAACTTATTTTTGGCGTGGATTCCTTATTGGTTTGCCATGACTTTGGATTTGGCGACGCGCCTAAAACCCGATTTGTCGCGGTGGTCAGTCGGTTTTTTATTGGGTGCGTGGTTGCTGTTTTTCCCAAATGCACCATACATTATTACAGATTTATTGCATCTAAAAGCCCGTGTAGCCGTGCCACATTGGTACGATGTGCTGTTGTTTATGTCGTTTGTGTGGACAGGTTTACTGGTCGGTTACAGCTCACTGTTTGAAGTGCAGCGTTTTTTGAATAGTCGTTTTAGCGGCAGTTTTGCTTGGTTTTTGACCATTTTTGCTATATTTTTAAGCGGTTTTGGTGTTTACATGGGTCGTTTTCAACGTTGGAATTCTTGGGACATCGTGCGGCATCCGTTTCGTTTGGCTTATCAGCAAGCCCACGTTTTGATGAATCCGATGGACAATTTGGCCACGCTTGGCGTGGCCGTCGTGCTGTCGGGTTTTATGTTGACGGGCTATCTGACTTTGAACGCTTTACGGGCGGCGGCTTAAACGTTATTGAAGATATTGAGATAAGTACTACTGTATTTTTTGCACGACATGGGTCACAGATTGAACTGATTAGGCTGATTTACACTGATTTTTATCGTGTACGCCTAAAAAAATCAGTGTAAAATCTGTCATATCAGTCCAATCTGTGGCCTATTTTGAATTTGTATAGTAATATCCCAATACCGCATTTTATGCCCTTGCATACGCCAATCTTTCCAATAAATCCGCCGAATGATAGCTATCTAAACCACTCACCGCGACTGTTTTGGCCGCATTCAAATCCAAATTCCCTTTTTCATCTACGCAAGCCGTTGGGAAAATGAGTTGTTCGACTTTTCCAATCAGCATAACTGTATTGTTGGCCTTAATAAAATATTCTTCGACAAACGATAAACCCATTTTAATCCGACTTTCGGCGACAAAAGGAGCAGGAAAATCAGCCAAATACTGAGGGGTCAATCCGACGGCATCAAACTCGGAAACGCCATCGGGATAACTCGCCGAACATTGGTGCGCTTGTTTGATAATACCCTCATGGATGTGATTTATCGTAAAAAAGCCCGTATTTTTGATGTTATCATACGTATGCCGCGACGTTTTGCCACCGTCAACAATCGGGCGCGTCACGAGGGCAATCAGCGCGGGTTCAGAACCGATGTGAACTGCCGATGAAAAAACGGATAAATTAGTCAAGCCGTTGTCGTCAATTGTGCCAATTAAATTACCACTTTTAAAACCTGTAATTGAATTGATTAAAGTCAATCTTGGAATGCGCGCCATTGTCGAAAAATCATTTGCGCTAAAAATTGTTGAATTATTTGTCATTAAAATTAATGAATAATGATTAATGAATAATGGTTAATGAATAATGGTTAATGAATAATTAATTTAATTAATTATTATGAACAATAAGATAAAGGATTTAGTTTTTATTTCGGAATTATCGGCTTTATGGTACAACGGTGTTTTTTATAAAAAATAAAATATGTAAAGTGTTGATTACCAACATTTACGAAATCTTTAAGATTTCGTAAATGTGCGCTGTACCATAAAGCCGATAATTCCGATTTATTTTAAGCATAAAAT
>JAYSRS010000185.1:0-5501 GCA_043720935.1 Saprospiraceae bacterium | reverse complement strand
AATTATTTATTGCTAAATGTTTAGTTTTGCCTACGTACTTAAAGCATATAAAATTTAATAAAAATGAAATTTTTAAAAACATACGTGATTTTACTCTTGTTGCAAAACGCCGTTTTTGCACAAACCGTCGGCAATGCAGTGGCTCAAACGCCCGTTGTTGCCGAAGCAGATGCCGTAAAAGTAGCCGAGTCAACTGCCGCAAAAACTGCTGAAAACTTAGCGTTTATTCACGAAAATTTCGGCGAAGCGATGGAAAAGGCGCGTGCCGAAAACAAACTTGTTTTCATAGACGCCTACACAACGTGGTGCGGCCCGTGCAAACAGATGGATAAAAACACGTTTACCGACGCAGATGTCGCGGCGTTTTTTAACGAAAAATTCATCAATTTGAAGCTCGATATGGAGCGTGGCGATGGTTTAACAATACAACAACGCTACAAAGTGGCGGCTTTTCCCACGTTTTTGTTTCTCAATGCCGATGGGGAAGTGGTGCATAAAGCCCTTGGTTTTCAAGATGCTGACCAGTTTTTGGCCGTCGGTAAAGTGGCTTTGAGCAGCGACCAAACGTTTTTGACATGGACAAAACGCTACGATAAAGGCGACCGTGACCCGCAATTTTTGAAAGAATATGCCGAAAAACTCGGAGAAGCCTACGATGAACGCCGTGCGGAAGTGGCCGAAGCCTATTTGGCAACGCAAAATGACCGCTTTTCGCCGAACAATTTGGCTTTTGCAATGCGTTTTACTGAGGGGGCCAATTCGCCACTTTTCAATTTTTTAGTTGAGAATAAAAAAGCATTTTCAAAGAAATTTACGAAGGATGAAATCTCTTTGAAAATCGACGAATTGGTGGTTGAATGTTTGATGAATGAGAAAAATTTGCCAACTTTGGGGCGTGCTGATTCGTTGATTCGTTTTGTTTATCCCGAAAAAGCGGATAGAATGTCGAAAAATTACCGTTTGATATACTATCGAACGAAGGGCGACCGCGATAATTATGCGGCATCGGCGGTACAATATTTCAAAAAATATGCTGACAATGCCGATGAATTGAGTGAAACGGCGGCCACGTTTGTTGAACAAATTGACGATAAATCCTTACTCAAAAAAGCCTTGAAATGGGCCAAAAGCGGTGCTAAAAAACAGCCGACCGTGATGAATCAATTGACCGTCGCGCAGTTGTTGCAAAAATTAGAAAAAACAAAAAAAGCTAAAAAAGCCGCCGAACAAGCCATCGAAATTGGTAAAAAATTAGGGCAGAATTATGATGACGCCACGGCGTTTCTAAAAGAATTTCAATGACACCCGTAGATACACACGGCCCTGCGTATCTACACGTAAAAATCATTGAAATTTGAAACATTTTGACAGTATGAAAAAAATAGGTTTACTCTCCGATACCCACAGTTTTTTAGACCCGCGTGTCTATCAGTATTTTGCTGAAGTGGATGAAATTTGGCACGCAGGCGACATTGGCATCCACGCGGTTGCGGATGAATTGGAAGCATTTAAGCCGCTTCGGGCGGTTTATGGCAACATAGACGACGGCAAAATGCGGTTGCGTTTTCCCGAAAATTTGAGCTGGACTACTGAGGGGTTAAAAATTTGGATGACGCATATAGGCGGCTATCCCGGGAAATATCCGATGCAGATTCGACAAGTACTTATAGAAGAAAAACCAGATTTGTTTATCTGCGGTCATTCTCATATTTTAAAAATCATACCAGATAAAACCTTGAATTTACTACACATTAACCCTGGCGCGTGTGGCAATGAGGGTTTTCATAAAGTCAAAACCTTGGTGCGTTTCGACATCGTAAAAGGCAAAATTCAGAACTTAGAAATCGTGGAATTAGGCGCGAGAGGAAGCGTTTAGGTGAATTAAAAATTAAAAATTAAAAATTAAAAATTAAAAATTAAAAATTAAAAATTAAGGCTCTGATAGGATTTCAAATTTTAGCAGGGTCTTAATTTTTAATTTTTAATTTTAAATCTGCTGCCGTTTCTCCTTGAAAATCCTCAAAACCCAACCATTTTGCCGCTTCTCGTACCACAATTGCCGCCGAATATCCTGCTTCTCGCATCGCTGAAAGCGAGGCCGCGCCTTCCGATTTCGATAATTTTGACCCATTTTTATCGCCAATTAACGGATGATGCCAAAACGTTGTCTCTAAAAAATTAGAAGCGTTTAAGCGTTCCGCAAGGAAAATTTGTGCCGCCGTTGAATCCAACAAATCTTTGCCGCGCACGATAAGATTGACGTCAAAAAACACATCGTCTATGAGCGAGGCCAACTGATAAGACGGCAAACCGTTTTTTTGTCTGACGATAAAATCACCCATTTTTTTACTTAGATTTACATTAAAGTGCTTGGAAAACGAATTTTTTTTATCAAAAATGGCGTTGTCATTGCGAGGTACGAAGCAACTGAGGGGGTCTATTTTTTCTATATTTTTAAAACGCGCTAATTTCCCTTCTTCTACGACGATGCGCCACGCCGTATTTTTCTCATAGTTAGACATTTCTGCCGTCGGATTTAAGCGATTTTGACGACACGTATTTGGATAAAGTCCATTTGTTGAACGTTCTCGGATGTTTTTGCGCGAGCAATTGCAGACGTACAAATCCCCCGTTTTCTGCAAGTTTTGCAATGCCTTTTCGTAGGCTTCTAAACGTAGATGTTGCGACCAGTTTTTAGCAAAATCGTCGGTCGAAAACGGGCCTTCATCCCAATCTAAACCCAACCAATCGAGTGTTTTGAAAATATCATCCACATATTCCGTTCGCATTCTTTCAGCGTCTAAGTCGTCAATTCTAAGCAAAATTTGACCTTCGGAAGCCCGTGCCAAGGCCCACGTAGCGACGAATGACGCACCGTTTCCGATGTGCAAAAAGCCACTTGGGGTAGGGGCGAGACGGGTTTTTAAACGGGTTTTATTGTCTGATTGAACCATGAAAAATGATGAATAGTAGTCTGTAAACGATAAATTTTTAAGAAAAAAATGCCCTTTAAATGTTAATGGTGCAAATAAATGCTCTTTTTTTGAGACCATGCACGTCATTTGGCGTCTATTTTGCCTTAGTTATAAACGTAACGTGCCCTTAAGGTCGCGCTACTAACGAATAAACAATTATTTTTAACTATTGCTCAACTACGCTATAAAAGTAACGGACAGCCCTTAAGGTCGCGCTACGCTTGCAGTTGTTCAGATAAAATTTAAACCAATGCAATGGGATTACAACTGATTCTACTATTCTCGACGCTGCTCACTTTTCAAACAACGGCCCGCTCTATCGCTCATTTGGGAGAAGGCACAGGCGACAGTTTGACATTAGACAATTATCTCACATCAAAGCGCATCAAGGCCGAACGCACCCGCGAAGGACTGTTTTTTTCGGTGCATACTGAGGGGGGCGGCAAAGAGCCTCAACAAGGTGATTATGTCAAAATTAGATACGTAGGCAAATTGTTAAGCGGTAAAATATTCGACGAATCACCTAAAAATGAGCCGTTTGCCTTTCAAATCGGCAAGCAACAAGTGATTGAAGGGTGGGATATTGCCTTGCAAAAAATTCGTGTAGGCTCAAAAGTTACGCTTTATGTTCCTGCAAAATTCGGCTATGGCGCGGCGGGTATCGGCGATATTATCGCACCAAACACGCCATTGGTTTATGAGATTGAATTGCTCGACGTTTTGACGGCTCCTCAGTATGAAACGCATTTGCGGAGCGTTGAAAACACAGAAAAGCGGGTTTTTATGATGCAAATCGCCGAACAATTGCAAGTTGACCAACGCCTTATTGCCGATTATGCCCTTATGCACCGCCTCAAAGTTAAGCGCACAGCGAACGGCATTAGCTACGTAATTACGAAGGCGGGTAAGGGTGAAAACGCCAAATCGGGCGCGAAAATCACGCTCAATTATGAGGGCATGGGCCTCAATGACCGCATTTTTGACACCACAAAAGACCGCGAACCGTTTGGTTTTACATTAGGCGAAGGGCGGACGATTTTGGGTCTGGAAGAAGGGCTGCAACAGTTTTCGGAAGGCAGCGAAGGCTATTTGCTGATGCCGTCCAAATTCGGCTATGGCTCTAAACCGCTCGATGACGGTAAAATTGTGATTGGCGGCAACAGCGTTTTGGTGTTTAAAATCCAAGTTTTGAGCATCAAATAAATTCATACTAAATGGCCCACTGATTGGGTTGATACGACTGATTTACGCTGATTTTTTGTTATTTAGAAGGAAATTAGAAAAAAATCAGTGTAAATCAGTCATATCTGTCTAATCAGTGGGCCGTTGATGCTAATTTATAGCGCCACTGCTTTACTCCCCGAAGGCGGTGCAAACGTCTCTGCCGTTGGTTTGATAAAACGAATATTTTTAATTTTTGCGCTGCCTTTTGGCTCATAAAAACCCCGTAGTTCCGACCATTTTGAGAACTGCCAAGTTGTCGCAAATTGGATGCCTTCAACGGTCGTAAAATCGTTATATGTAATGCCGTTTGGCCGTTTTTCCGCTTCCGAAACCGACTTACTGCCGAAGGTGACAATGTAGGCCATGGCCTCTAAAAAATCGGTGGCTTTGTTGCGATGCACCAAAAACCAATCGTTTGGCGTGTCGCCCGTACCGTTTTTAAAAGTCAGTTTTGCGCGTGCATATTCATTGTTATCGAGGATTTTGTCGGCTGAAAGCTGCCAATTTGTCCCTGCATCGTCCATTTTGAAGGGCGACATGAAGAAATATTGCCACATGAAAATATCAAAACGCGCTTGTTTATCCGTTGTCGCGTCATTTGAGTTGAGCCAAATTTTCTTACCATCATATATCACCGTTTTCCCATCAGTGTATTGCAAACGCATTTTTCCACTATTCGTTTTAGTTGTCAAAGTGGCCATCATGGGCTTACCATTCACCGCCGTTTCGATGTCAAAACTGACGGCTTCTTTTTGCAAAAAACGGTCGGTATTGTGGGCTTTTCTGATTTGTTCGACGAAATCAGAAGCCGTTTCAAGCGGTTTTTTGCTCAAAATTTGGGCATTCGCCAGACTTGAAAACGCAAATACACAGAGCGTTGTAAAAATACTTTTTATCATTATTATAGAAATTTAGGGCGAAGAAACGCGTGGTTATTCACAGAAAAATCACAACTTAAATACGGCGTGAATACGTTTTAGGTTTTCAAAAAGCACCCCCTCAGTAAAAAACATCTGATGTTACGCAGTCATAACTCCGAAGGAGTTGAATATGAATAACCGTAGGTGAAACCTACAGGTCAAATGCCAGAGGTGTTCCCAAGTCCGAAGGACTTGAATGTTTCGATAATTGCTTGATGTCCACATTCAAGCCCTTCGGGCTTGCGTAACATCAGTTAGTAACACTTAAGTGCTTCGACTAAATTATTTATAAGAATACTGAGGGGTCGCTAATTTTCACAAATTATTGATTTTAAATTAGTTACAACTTGACGCGGGTTTCAAACAGCAATTTCTAATGTAA
>JAYSRS010000184.1:0-5516 GCA_043720935.1 Saprospiraceae bacterium | reverse complement strand
GGATTTAGGCGGCTGAAGCCGCCTGTACATATTAGTTAACAATTCAATGCCCCGCAAACGCTCAACGTCTGTCCCGACACATAACGGCTCATATCTGAGGCCAAAAATACGCAAGCGTCGGCCACTTCCTCGCCCGAACCCATGCGTGCAAGCGGAATGCTTTTCATAAAACTTGCCTTCACTTCGTCGCTCAAAACGTGCGTCATTTCGGTTTCGATGTAGCCTGGGGCAACGGCGTTGCAACGAATATTGCGGTTGCCGTATTCCTTAGCGATAGATTTTGAAAAACCAAAAATCCCTGCTTTCGACGCCGCATAATTGGCCTGGCCTGCATTGCCAAACACGCCCACGACACTCGACATATTAATGATTGACCCACTACGTTGCTTCAACATAGGCCGCAAAGCGTGTTTTGTCATGTTGAAAACGGACTTCAAATTGGTCTGAACCACGTCGTCCCATTGTTGTTCGGTCATCCGAAGCATCAAATTATCGCGGGTAATCCCTGCATTATTGACCACAACGTCGAGGCGACCGAAGGCTTTAGTGACATCACCAATCAATTTTTCAGCATCGCTGAAATTCGCCGCATCAGAACGAAACGCCACGACGGTTGCGCCGTTAGCCGTCAAATCATCGACAATTTTTTGCGCTTTGTCTGCCGAATTCTCGGACACATACGTAAAGGCGACCGTTGCACCTTGCTCGGCAAAACGGCGAACAATCGCCTCGCCAATTCCTCGTGCGCCACCCGTTATGAGCGCGACTTTATTCTCTAATAGTTTCATTATCAATGAGTTAAATTATTTCAGATTTCAAATTTCAAGAGTTGAATTATATTTTTTTAGTGCATATACTAAGGGGGAATGATTTACTAAAATTTAATCCTGTGCAATCCTTAGAGTATTATCAATTTAAAATCCGTGTTAATTCGTGTAATCCGTGTAATCCGTGTAATCCGTGAATAAACCAACGCGTTATTCAAATTTTAAATTCTTAATTTTTAATCTTTAATTCTCTAACTCCTTGCTACATTTGCCCTCAATTCGGCGGCAAAAATAGTGTTTCGCAGCAAAAGAGGAACATTTTTTAAAAAAATGCCTTGTTCTCCTTTATTTAATTTGGCAAGCGTTGTAAATTGTGCCGTAAATCAAAAATATAAATGATGAAAAAACTCCTATTGATCGTCCTAAATGTGGCATTCGCTTTTAGCGTTTTTGCCCAAAATGCGGAAAAAGACGCCGCACGCACCGCTAATCCTGACCTTTCAGCAGCGCAAAAAGCAACTTTGTCGCTCATGAAAGTCTATGATTTGTCGGGTGAACAAGCGAAAACAACGCTTGAAATTCAGCAAGCAAAAATGCGAAATTTTGCTGACATCGAGCCCTTGAAGGCTTCTGACATGGCCGCTTACGCGCAAAAACGCTTGACAGTGTTAGAGATTGCAGCAGGTGAATTTTCCACTTTGCTCGACCCACGTCAGATGAAAATCTTTAAGCAAGAGCGTGCAAAACAGTCGGATGACATCGTGCGTATCACTCAAAATTTGAGAAAAGAAGGCTTACCAGAAGCAGAAATTAACAAGCAATTAGGCGCGTTAGACTTCTAAATGAGTTATAAGATATGAGTTATAAGTTATGACTGATGTTACGCAGGCCAAACTCCGAAGGAGTTAAATATGAATAACCGTAGGTGTAACCTACGGATTTAGTGCTAGGCTTGTTCCCAACTCCGAAGGAGTTGAACTTGCCTGTCCTTCATTAATAGAGAAGTTCAACTCCTTCGGAGTTGGGAAGTCGCTTTTCATGTATTCCGTAGGTTTCACCTACGGTTATTCACATTCAAGCCCTTCGGGCTTGCGTAACATCAGTTATGAGATATGAGTTATGACTGATGTTACTCAAGCCCGAAGGGCTTGAATGTGAATATCCGTAGGTGAAACCTACGGATGCCGCTAAAATGTGTTCCCAACTCCGAAGGAGTTGAATGTTAATATCAAGGAATGACTAATACATTTAAGTCCTTCGGACTTGGGAACACGTTTGGCTATTCATTCCGTAGGTTGCACCTACGGCTATTCACATTCAACGCCTTCGGAGTTAGGTCTGCGTAACATCAGTCATATCTCATAACTTATATCTCATATCTTATACCCGAAAGAGGCGATTAAAGACCTTTCAAGCTGCTTTAATCGCTTCTTTTTTTATAGAAAAACGAATATAGTTTTCTATATGTGTTGCGTCGTTTTTAAGACGTTGTCGAGGTTTAAAACCTCGACAACGCTAACTTGGTTAAGATTTATGTGACATTTTAAAGCGATGCTTGTGAACAATTTAGATTTTCAATACATTCATAACGCATTGAATAGGCTAGATTAACGCTATAATTTGCATTTTTAATTTTTAATTTTCAAGCGGGGGACACCCCCTCAGTATAAAACCATTATCATACATGGATCCGTTAAAAATAAAATTTAAAGAAAAAGCCACTGCTCAATCGGCGGAAATCAAGGCCATGCTCAAAGAACACGGCGACCGTGTGATTGACGAAGTAACCCTTAGCCAAGCCTACGGCGGGATGCGGGACATTAAAAGCATGATTTGGGAAACCTCTTTGCTCGATGCACAGGAAGGCATCCGTTTTCGTGGTTTCACAATCCCTGAATTACAAGAAAAATTGCCGACAGGACGCGGTAAAGAACCACTCCCCGAAGGCTTGTTTTGGCTGATGTTGACGGGCGAAATTCCTACGGAAGATGAGTGTTTATGGCTCACAAACGATTGGGAACGCCGCCAAAATGTGCCACAACACGTTTTCGCCGCCATCAACGGTATGCCAAAAGACAGCCATGCGATGAGCCAATTCACCATCGGTATTTTGGCTTTGCAGACCGAAAGCATTTTTGCCAAACGCTACGAAGAAGGAATGCCAAAATCGGAATATTGGGACGCTACGTATGAAGATTCCATGAATTTGATTGCCTGTTTGCCCGTCATTGCGGCTTATGTTTACCGTCGGAAATACAAAGATGGCGTCTTACCCGAATCAAACGACCGCTTGGATTGGGCCGCTAATTTTGCTCATTTGTTGGGTTATGACAACGCTGATTTTAAAAACTTGATGCGTTTATATATGACCATTCACGCCGACCATGAAGGCGGCAATGCGTCTGCCCACACAACACATTTGGTCGGTTCAACTTTGTCTGACCAATATTTGTCGTTTGCGGCAGCTATGACGGCACTCGCAGGGCCATTGCACGGTTTGGCGAATCAAGAAGTGATTAAATGGATTTTTGAGATGGTCGAAACGCTCGGTACAACCCAGCCTACGGATGAACAAATCGGCGAATATGTCAAGCAAACTTTGGCATCAGGTCGCGTTGTTCCAGGCTACGGCCACGCTGTTTTGCGTCAACCCGACCCACGTTTTACGGCGCAAAAAACGTTCGGCGAAAAATATTGCAAAGACGACGACATCGTGAAAATCGTTTGGCAAGTCTTCAACGTCGTACCGCCGATTCTCCAAACAATGGGTAAAATCAAGAACCCGTGGCCAAACGTTGACGCCCATTCAGGTGCGCTTTTGGTGCATTACGGCATGAAAGAATATGGTTTCTACACCGTTTTGTTCGGCGTTTCACGCGCATTAGGCGTGTTAGCGGCGGCTTGTTGGTCACGCGCTTTGGGCTTCCCGTTGGAACGGCCTAAGTCTATGACAACAGCATTGGTGAAAGAAATGTTGGCAGCTTAATTTGATTTCAAATTTCAAGTTCAACAGCTTTACTGCTTAAAAACAAAATAGCCTAACGTTGTTCGCAACGTTAGGCTGTTTTATTTTTATCATTAATCGCTTAAAACGGCTTTTTCACCTTCGTTTTTAGCATTTTTACTGAGGGGGTCTATAAAATGAATTTTGTAGCAAAATGTTTAAACCATACTTAAACCGAATTAAGATTAACCAATAAAAAAAGCCTCAAAAGTCATTGTAAACAATTGACTATCAAGGCTTTATGTTGAGTGCTCCCGACAGGACTTGAACCTGTGACCCTCTGATTATGAGTCAGATGCTACTAACCAACTGAGCTACAGGAGCAAATGAATTAAGAATTAAAAATTTGGGGAATGTTAGATACCCCACTTCAAACTTTCGGCAAAAGTAAAGAAATTACGGAAAATTCCAAATAGCTTAGACAAATTTTAGAATAAACTATTTCAGCAATTCCCGCTTTGGGGTTTTAGGTTGCGGCGTAGCTGCAAAATCTCGGTAATACCAAGCATACGAAGCCAATTTTCCCTGCGGTGTAACTGCAAAATTGCTTGTTTCGCGGTTACACCGCGTAAAAAAGTGGTGGGAAGTCTAAATATTACCAAGATTTGGCAGCTATGCCGCCGTGAAAAACCCCAAGCGGAAACTGCTGAAACTATTTGATTTTGCTTTTCAATTAATTGATAATCAATTGTTTGCAAACTTTTAATTCTTAATTTTTAATTTTTAATTCTCTTAATGTTGACTACCGCCTTCGCCGTGAACATGACCATGCGCGATTTCAATATCTGTTGCCGCACGCACGCCTTGAACATGACCTGTGAAGTATAAATCAGTGCCAGCCATCGGGTGATTAAAATTCACAACGACTGTTTCATCTGTTACTTCCATGATAATGCCTTGCATTTGATTGCCGTTTTCGTCTTCAAGCGGGAGGATTTCGCCTTTCACGAACACTTCTTCCGCCGTTATGCCTTCTAAATTGAACGCTGCTTTCGGAATTTCAGCCACATCTTCTTCGTTGTATTCGCCATAAGCGTCTGCCGCTTTGATGCCAAAAGAAAACGCGTCACCCGCTTGTTTGCCTTCTAAATTTGTTTCAAAAAGTGGAATCATCATGCCGATACCATGAATATAGCCAAGCGGCTCACCGCCTTCCGTGCTTTCGATAAGTTGTCCTGTTTCTGTGCCTTCGCGCAGCGTGTAGTGGCATAAAACCACCGTTTTATTAGCAATAATCATTATGATTAAGTTAAAATATTAAATAATGGGCGCAAAGGTAGGCTTTTTAGGTAAATCTAAAATTAAAAATTAAGAATTAACAAGCAATTAATTTTCTTTTGCTTTTTTGTCGTTCAAAAGGAAGCTTTCTGAATGACAAAAAGAATTAGTTTTGCAGTAAATAAATAGGGTGTGATTTCAATTTGATGTACAATTTATTTCGGAATTATCAGCTTTATGGTACAAAAGCATTTTTGACTAATTAATAATTTGTAACTCATTGATTATCAATGTAATTCAACGTTCGGGGAACTTTTAAAGTTCCCCGAACGTGCGCCGTACCATAAAGCCGATAATTCCGATTTATTTTTACCACTAAACGCCAATAATTAACGTCGTCATTGCGAGGCACGAAGCAATCTTTTGTATTTCAGCAGGTTGCTTCGTGCCTCGCAATTGGTGCAAAACCTTAAAAATTGCTTCGTGCCTCGCAATGACGACCCGTTTTGGTTGATATTACTTGTAAA
>JAYSRS010000183.1:0-16694 GCA_043720935.1 Saprospiraceae bacterium | reverse complement strand
AACAAGCTGCCTCCTAGAAAAAACCTTTAAAGGGCGTCTTTCGAGCGAAGCGAGAAACAGCCCGTAAAATGCGCTTTTATTTTTTCAACGTTCCTTAGTAAGTATATAAATACAAAATGGGGTAAAAACTCGAGAAAGATTTGTTTTTATTTATTTATAACGTCTTTATAAATATTACCGAAATTGACCGTCAGACCATACGCGTAATAAATGCCACTGTATTCTTTTTGAAAAAACGAAGGGTTTACAACTTGCCGATAGCCGCCTTGCAAATGAATGCCAAACCAACGGGTGACTTTAAAAGTAGCGGACAGGCCGCCTTGCAAGGGGAAAAAATTGCCATTCATCAGCCTAATGAGTTTCCCGTCGGCATCATACAAGGCCGTTGACCCGCCGCCGCCGCCAAACTCGATAGGCACATCTAGCTTTAAAAACTTTTTCTCATAAATCGTCCGCGTATAGCCCGCGCTCAAAAACCAAAGAAAAACATCATCTGTTACGGGTGCTGTCGAGGATTGCGATTGCATCATATTTCGGCCTCTTATCCTTACTTTTGATTCGTGAGAAAGCGTGTAATAACCAATGGAATATACGTTTTTATTGCCGACATTAAGCCCTACCAAACCGCCATAAATCGTGATAGAGCTGTTTCTGACCAGCGTTTGTCTAATGTCAGTCGCTAGGACAAAAGTCGGTTTTCGCTTCACAGGCAACTGTGGCAGTACAACTGACGTATCTGTTTGGCTCTCCACTCGGTAAGCAAAACAAAGGCATAAAAGGAGAAGAAATAGGCGTAAAATGCTTTTCATAAGCTACATTTAGACAGTTTTTTTATGATAAAATCAAACTTTTGTCGCGCAAATGTCGTGAATTGTCGCGCATTTTGTAGCAATCGCCCAAATCATTCTACCGACGTGCGTAAGCAGGCCCCTCAGTATTGGGCATAAAAAATGCCGTTTCTGCTTGACAACAAGGACAAAAACGGCATTTTCCAACTTTCACTTATATCTTAGCAATTTCCGCTTTAGAATTTTCACGGCGGCGTAGCTGCCAGATCTTGGTAATATTTGAACGCTTCACCAATTTTCTACGCGGTGTAACCGCGAAACAGGCGGTTTTATGGTTACACCGCAGGGAAAATCAGCTGCCGCAGGTGTTAATTAGAAAAAGACTGCTCTAAATAACACCTCGTGCAAGCAGTTTATTTATTATGAAAGTAAATAAATCCTATAACTTGTTGTTCAGGCACTGAAATAGACAAAATGTGGTGGTCATTGTCACTCAAAACGTTATAACCACCATCTAATGCTTTTTTAGCGATGTACTCGTTGATGCGTTCAGGATTTTTGAGAAAGCAAGGGTATAAATCTTCCACAGATTTAACCTTGTTTACCGAACTCTGCATAAAACGCGCTTGCGAATAATTAGTTTTCAAGCATTTACCTAGATGTGTCCCATCTTTGGCACATAAAAAACTAAAACGTGTTGACTTTTTCATTTCATAAAAAGTGAGTTCAACACTTATTTGTTCACTATCTGTTTCAGTCAAGAATATTCTGGTAGCATTTATAGCATCAAATATATAATCTTCCATCTCCTTGCGCGAAAACTCATATTCTATCTGCTTTTTTTGATGGCCGTCCAAATCAAGTTCCTCCCAAATAACGCCTACCCGATGAGGGGTTTTTTTGGTTTTTTGCGCAACGGTTTCGGCGAAATAATAAAATTTATCCCCATTTTCTGAAAGTGTCAACGCCCCATTCATCCGTCTATCATGGTACATGTCTTCTAGCCCGTATGCGTTGTCATTGGCTTGATTTTTACACAATGATACTAAATTCATAACCAAAGAAGCATTCGGGTCTTTTAACGTAGGTTTATAGAAAAAATGTTTGACGACAGTACCCGATTTCATATTGATAAGTGCCACCTCATTAATCTCTACCGAGTCCACATCATGCCGTATCAGAGCCACAAGGCTGTCTTTAGCACCTGCAAAAAACCATCTTTTATAATATTTTTTTTTGTTAGGCGGCGGCATTTGAATGACTGTTTTTGATTTTGTAAACGTTTCGTTATCATGTAAAATCAGTATCAATTCGTTTGCGGATTTTTTCTTCGTCCAAATTTCGCAAAAATGATTCATGCTCGTAAACTGAAAAAGATGGTCATCGGTTTCCTTGTCTTTTTCTCTTTCAAACTCATACATGCGCACCTTCCCTTTTTTATCAATTTGGTAGAACTGCGTCTTCATTTGACCACGCCCAACGACAGTCTCTAAAGACGATTGAAAATAGATATAATCGGGATGTCTTTTATCATAAATGGGTTGATTTTTTACCCTTGGCATCTCAATGACCCATTCTTGCTTTGATAAATCGGACGAAAATTTATAAACTTTTCCAAGCGGCCTTTGCGCGAATGCGGTATTGATGCTTGTAAAAGCCCACAGGCCATTGTCCTTTGCATAGAAATTAAAAAGATGCTTTTCATCGCGGTCTAAATTGATTTTAGCCGTTCCGTCTTGCCCCCTCAGTACAGACAGTGTAAAAAGCAAAAAAAAGAAGCTATATTTTTTGTAATGTATGAATTGCATGAATGCACTATTTTGTAGGATGAAATAAAATTAAAATATTTTATCAATTGAAATCAATGTTTTTCTTTTTGTCTTTTGTGGGCTGTTTAGTGCCGCGTTTTTCTGCACCAAAATAGTAAACGACACCCAAATTAAGGCTATTTTGCTGCCAAGATGCTGCGCTTCCGCTTACTGCGGTTTCCGTCTTGTACAAATTGCCAAAGCCTAATTTGTACCGCACAGAGAACTGTAAAGCATCGTTAACATTATATAATCCTTCAAACAGGACGCCGTAGTTGCTCAAACCAAATAAAGAATTGAGTTGATAATTTTTAGCTAAGGCAGCATTGCTACCCCAAGACTCTGTGTCGGTTGTGAGTGTCGGTCTGCTGCTAGTCAACGCACTGTACCATACACCTGCACCAACTTTAATATGTTGAGCGTCACCAAAACCATGTAAAATGGTGTAATCTGCTTCAAAAGCGGTAATATTAATGGTCTTGCTACTACCTGCTATCCATTTTTGGGTAGCAGCATTGTAGTTCCGAGTGTTACCTGTCACATTGTAAAATGAGGCCATACCACTCATGGTCATTTCCCAAGTTTGAGTAAAAGGGTAGTGAAAAGCCAAGCCAACACCATAAGGCGTAGAGGCTTTAACAGCCGCATCTTCAGAAAGTGTCAACTGAAGTGTACTAACTTCTGCGCGAAAACCAAGGTATCTAAGGATTTGTGCAGACATTTGTGGACATTGGAGCAATAAGAACGCCCCGACAAAAGCAAGTTGTTTCATACTTATTTTATTTTTATATAAATAAAAATGCAAATGAATATATTTTTTATTTATTAGTAAACATTTTTGAGTAAAAAAATTTATTCATTTAATGTGTCGTTTAAAACTTCGTTTGCTGCATCGCCCGCTCGCGCTATGTCTCTCAACTACCTAACTCCTTGATAATCAACCTACTACACCCAAGAACGTCTAGGCTCGTGAGGATTTTTAACCCGATACGGACTATGCGCGGCGTCTCCGACGCACGTAAGCTACACCACATTTTGCGAAGAACAGCCCCCTCAGTAGTCAACATAAAAAATGCCGTTTCTGCTTGACAACAAGGACAAAAACGGCATTTTTCCTACGAAATACTGAGGGGTGTTAATTTCAAATTTCAAAAATAAACATCTCGCATCTCTTGAAATCTGAAATTTGAAATCTTTGAAATCTTTAAAATTCGCTCAATTTATCCAATTTTTCTTTTCCTGTTCAATATGATGTAGCTCAATCCGCACGCCGTATTTATCCGTCAAATGCCGTGCTAATTGATCGGCGGCATAGACGCTGCGGTGCTGTCCGCCCGTGCAACCGAAGTTGACGGCGAGATTTGCAAAGCCGCGTTCTAGGTAGTTTTCAACAGATTTATCCACAATACCATAGACATTGTTGAGAAAAATGTCCATTTCGCCGTTCAATTTTAAGAAATCAATAACGGGTTTGTCGCGGCCTGTGAGTTTTTTATATTCATCGTAGCGACCTGGATTTTCGATAAAACGACAGTCGAAAGCGAAGCCGCCGCCGTTTTCGGTCGTGTCTTCGGGATAGCCCGTTTTTTTGTAGGAGAACGATTGAACTTTAACGGTCAATGGGCTATTGGCGTATTTTTTCTTATCAAAACCATCAAATTGATCGCTTTTGCAAATCAATTCCAAGCATTTGAACAATTCGGGCAGTCGGACGGGCAGTTTTATCATCCCTAAAATCTGCTCCATTTGGTCAATTGCAAAGGGAATACTGCTCAAAAAATGCTCGCGTCGCTCGTACAATCCCCGAAATCCATACGCCCCCAAGGCTTGTAAACAGCGAATCAAAACGTAGCCGTAATATTGGTCGGTAAAAAAATCGCGGTCAATTGTCGGCGTTAAGGACTCTACTTTGTCGAGATAATGTTCAAAAACGGCTTTTTTAACGTCGTTTGGCACGCCGCCTTTCGCTTGATACAACAGCGACGCCACATCGTATTGCAACGCCCCTTTCCGACCGCCTTGATAATCAATGAAAAATGGATTGCCGTCTTTTATCATAATATTGCGGCTCTGAAAATCGCGGAAAAGGAAATAATTACATTCAGCAAGGAGCAAATAATTCGTAAATTTCTGAAAATCGTCTTCCAATGCGCCTTCATCGAACGGCACTTTGGCGAGTTTTAAGAAATAATGCTTAAAATAATTCAAATCCCACAGCATACTCTGCTTGTCGAACGCCGCACGGGGGTAACACACCGAATAATCCAAGTCTTCACCACCCCGAATTTGTAAATCGGCGAGAGCAGAAACGGATTTTTTATATAAGCCTACAAGCTCGTCCGACCACGGCGCACCTATCGGCGGCAGCAAATTGAACAACTGCGTATCGCCCAAATCGGCTTGCAAATAGACGCCATTTAGTAGGTTTTCGGCGTAAATTTCGGGAACGGGCAAGCCTTTGTTCCAAAAATGTTGCGTAAAACGAATAAACGCTTTGTTTTCTTTGAACTCGGCATTGTACGTGCCAATCGCCGATTTTGTCGCCCCGTGAATCCGAAAATAGCGACGGTCACTGCCCGCCTGCGCGATAGTGTCCATTTTTGCGGCGTCTTCGCCCGACCAATCTTGGAACAATTTGGTCAATAAATGTTGATAATCCTTCATCGGTTGCTGTTGTAATCTAACGTCGTCGAGGTTTCAAACCTCGACGACGTTGTTAAGAACTCATCGGCGAATCACTGCGCCTAATTTCGATTCATACGTTTTAATCAAGTCTTCCATGACTTTTTCGATGTCTTTTTCGGCCAACGTTTTGTCTTTATCTTCAAAAACGAAGCTGACGGCATAGGATTTTTTACCTGCGCCGAGTTTTGTGGCGTCTTCAAAAACGTCGAACAAATTGACTTCTTTCAACAGCTTTTTAGCCGTTTTTTGTGCCAAAGAACTGATGTCGCCGAACTTCACGGCAGCATCTAAAACCAAAGCTAAGTCCCTTCTTACTGAGGGGTACTTGCTCACTTCTTCGTAGCTTGATTTAGCGTTTTTCAACGATTTCAAGACATTATCCCATTGGAAATCAGCAAAATAGACATCGTTTTTGATGCCCATTTCTTTACGGAGTTTCGGCGTTACTTTACCAAATTCGACCAAAACTTGCTGCCCACGATGATAGCGCAAGCCAAAACTCAATTGGCTATTCGTTATCGCTGTTTCTTGAAATCCGCCGATGCCCAAACGTGTTAAAACGGCGTTGACGTAGCTTTTCAAGGTGAAATAATCAGCCGTGCCGCCCGTTTTGAAACGCCAATTTTCGGCATTTCGGTTGCCAACAATCGCTACGGACAAATGCGCGGTTTCTTCAAATGTATCGCCGTCAGTTAAGTAGGTTTTGCCAAATTCAAAGATTTTCAAATCACTCGTTTGACGGTTTTGGTTGTGAACAATTGTCTCCAAAGCCGAGAGCAACATCGTGGGCCGCATGATGTCGAGATGCACGTTTGAGGTGTTGTTGACAAAAACAAGTCGTTGATTGTCAACGAGTTCTGCGTTCGACGTGTAGTATTTTGATTGGCTCAAACTCAAGCCCATTGCTTCGTTTAAGCCGTTTGACGCTAAGAAATCGGCGACCAAATTCTTTACTTTGTTGCGGTCAAGACGGTCGGTTTCGGTAATTGCAGAACGAATTTGATTCGGCATCGGCACGTTGTTGAAGCCATGAATGCGGAGAATTTCCTCAATCACATCGGCCTCGCGCAACACGTCGGATTTGTTCGTAGGCACGCTCACGACGACGTTTTCGTTGTCAATTGTTTCGACAATTTCCATATCCAAAGCCGCTAAGATTTTCTTCAAATAACGGTTGTCGAATTTTTGACCAATCAAACGCTCGACGTTTTGGAAATTAACGGCAATGCGTTGATTATCAATCGGTTGTGGATAAATATCAATCACGTCGGAAGCAATTTTTCCACCTGCCAATTCTTGAATTAAGAGCGTGGCACGTTGCAAAGCGTAGAGCGTATTGTTTGGGTCAGTGCCTTTTTCAAACGTTTTTGCGGCATCCGTCCGTGTATTATGACGAAACGACGACCGCCGCAGTCGCTTCCCGTTGAAATGCGCGGACTCTAAAAAGATGTTCGTCGTCGTCGCCGACACCCCCTCAGTAGGATTGCCGATAACACCCGCTAAACACATCCCTTCGTCGTTGCCGTCGCAAATCATTAAGTCTTCGGCGTCCAATTTGACGGTAATATAATCGCCCGTTTCATTTTTCTTTAAGGTTTGAAAAGGTGTTCCCGTAGTCAACGTCTTGACGATGATTTGTTGCCCCGCAATTTTATCGTAATCAAAAGCGTGAAGCGGTTGACCGAGTTCGTGAAGAATAAAATTCGTTGCGTCAACGACGTTATTAATGCTGTTCACGCCAATTGCTGCGAGGCGTTGTTTTAACCAATCGGGCGAGTCACCAACCGTAACGCCTGAAATGCAGACGCCCGAATAACGCGGACACCCCTCAGTATCCAACACATTTACATTGATTGTCAATGAGTTATCATCAATTTTAAAACCCGATACGTCGGGCAAAGCGATTTTAAGATTCTTATCAGAAGTCATTTGCAGCCGCGCCGCTAAGTCTTTGGCAACGCCTAAATGACACATGGCATCGGACCGATTTGGTGTCAAACCGACTTCAAAAACGACATCTTTTTCGATTTTAAACACGGCGATTGCAGGTGTTCCGACGGGTATTTCCGCAGGCAAAACGATAATCCCGTCGTGACTGTGGCCAATGCCAATTTCATCTTCGGCGCAAATCATGCCTTGCGACACCGCCCCGCGAATCTTCCCTTCCTTGATTTTCAATTCTTTACCGTCGGCAAAATACAGCATCGTCCCGATTGTCGCCACAACGACCTTCTGACCCGCCGCTACATTCGGCGCACCGCACACAATACTGAGGGGGTCGCCCGTGCCTACGTCAACGGTTGTGAGCGACAATTTATCGGCATCGGGATGTTTTTCGCACGTCAAAACGTGACCCACGACAACACCTGCGAGGTCGCCTTTGATGCCGCCGATGTGTTCCATGCCTTCGATTTCCAAGCCCAAATCCGTGAGGGTTTCGCCGACTTGTTCGGGCGTCAAAGCGTCAAGATTGAGGTATTGTTTAAGCCAATTGAGAGAGACTATCATACGTATTTTTAATTTAGTAGCACGGACTTCAGTCCGTGAATTATTTGTTTTAGTCACGGACTGAAGTCCGTGCTACCGTTTTTCTTGAAATGAGCCGCGAAAGTAGCCAAATACCGCGTTTTTCAAAAGGAATGGAGAAAGTTTATTGCCGTTTAAGGTTCGGAAAACTTTTGATGTTTGCTACGTGGCTTACATACCCTCTCAGTAAAATGGCTAAAAAATAGCCGTTGCAAGTAGTCGTTTCGCTATTTTTTGAAAATTAAAGACAGAACGATTAGTTTTGTGCCATTAATGGAATGAATTAAAATTGGAAATATATGTACATCACAAAAGTGGACATTAACAATATACGGTCAATCAGTCATTTTGAAATGACTTTTGACAAACCTGCGGGTTGGCACGTTTTGATTGGGGACAATGGGGCGGGGAAATCAAGTATTGTTCGAGCGATTGCGATTGCACTTATTGGGCCAACCGATGCACAAGCCTTACGCTTGCCCTTAATCAATTGGATTAAACAAGAAAAAGAATATGCCTCCGTGTCTTTGACGATTGATAGAGACAGAAACCTCGATGGATATGCTGGAAAAAAAGCACCCTTGAAACAAGCCTCTGAGGCAAAGTTTGAAGCCACGATTAAAATTACAAAAGAAGAAGCATCAGGATTTTCTATTGGTCGCATAGATAGAAATGGTAAAAGTGGAACAGACCCTTACGAATACATTTGGAGTGGCAAACGTGGTTGGTTTTCTACTTCTTTTGGTCCTTTTAGACGTTTTACTGGTGGCGACAAAGAATGGTCAAAAGTATATTACTCAAATCCTGCGGCGGCAGCTCATTTGTCCGTCTTTGGTGAGGATGTGGCGTTAACGGAAAGTTTAGAATGGCTTTCTCAAATGAAATTCAAAAGTTTAGAACAAAATTCTGGTGCCACAAACATTTTAGAGGGGTTAAAAAAGTTTATCAATGGAGGCGATTTGCTTGCACACAATGCACAGATTGTTGATATTACCTCATCGGGTGTTTTTTTCAAAGATGGTAACGGTACGAATATAGATGTGACGCAATTGAGTGACGGTTTTCGCTCTCTGTTAAGTTTAATATTTGAGCTAATTCGGCAACTTGTTAAAACCTATGGAGAACAAGATGTTTTTAAAAACATTAATACAGGTTTAATGTCGATAGATATGCCTGGCGTCGTTCTCATTGATGAAATAGACGCTCACTTACACCCGACTTGGCAAACCCGCATCGGTCAATGGTTCACAAAATACTTTCCAAACATTCAGTTTATCGTCACGACTCATAGCCCTTTGGTGTGTCGGGCTTGTGAAAATGGCAGTATTTGGCGTTTAGCTGCCCCAGGCAGTGAACAACAATCGGGTGAAGTGACGGGAACAACCAAAAAACGGTTAATACACGGCAATATTTTAGATGCTTACGGGACAGAGACATTTGGGGCCGTGAGTATTGGCAAGGAAAGCGACGATAAATTGACGCGTCAAGCCGAGTTAAATCATAAATCAATGATTGGTGAAACGACCGATGCAGAGGAAAAAGAATTATACGAATTGAAATCATATCTAACACCTATCCTTTAAAAGATGCTATTTATTTCAAACATAGAACCCGCGTCTGAAATCTTGGCAGAATTGGCAATTTATCAAGCAGAAGTGACTGCCGAGCCGACTTTTGCAGAGCGTTGCGCGAAGGCGAAAGCACTTTTTAGTAGCCGCAATATCAAGAACAATACGGTATTCGATGCCATCAAAAAATGTCTTTTATTGATGAGTCCTGGCATCGAACGGTGCGCGTATTGCGAGGATTCAAAATGCGATGAAGTCGAACACTTCTATCCCAAAAGTTTGTATCCACTGCTCTGTTTTCTTTGGTCAAATTACCTATATGCCTGTGGTATTTGCAATGGACATAAGAATAATTTGTTCGCTATCTTTCGCCTCAATAATGGTCGATTTCATCAAGTCAATCCGCCAAGTAACAAAATCGCTGCTATTGAACCGCCCGAAGGCGATTGCGTATTGATTAATCCACGTACAGAAAACCCCTTGAATTTCTGTATGCTTGATTTAGAAAACTTTAAATTCTGCATCCTGCCAGCCAAGGGAACAAAAGAATATGAACGGGCAGATTATACCTACAACAAAGTCTTGCGGCTCAATGAACAACGGGAGTATTTACGTGAACAAAGGGAACTTGCTTATGATAATTACAAACAACGGCTTGGTTACTACACCAATTTAAAAGCAAAAGGCGTAAGCCAAGACAAACTTAATAGAATGATTAGTAACCTAAAAAGGGAATCGCATCCGACCGTTTGGAAAGAAATGCAACGGCAATACACGTTAGGTTTTGTCCAAAAAATAGATGTCGAATTGCACGACCTTTTTCTTCAGTCACCCGAAGCGTTGACTTGGTGATAACCTATCTACTGACGTACGCCCCTCAATATAAACGGCCAAAAGCCTTGAAAACCAAGCGTTTTCAAGGCTTTTGGCCGTTTATACTGAGGGGTAGGCAAATGTACTTACCCGACTTAATTCAGCACAATTTTACCCATAACGAACTTATTGCTCGCCTTTGCCTTGATTTTGAAGAGATACAAACCATTTTGTAAATCATTTCTTTGAAAAATAAACGTTGGGCTTTGATGTGTTTCTTGGCGCATTCGTTTGCCAGTCACGTCAAATAGTTCAAAGACAAGCGGCTCATTCATTGAGTTTGGCAATTTGAAAATGGCTTGTTGACTGATTGGATTAGGCGTCACTTGTACTTGAAGGTTATCCGCAAACACTTGCTCAACGGCGGTTGACAAAAAGTTCTTACCGATGGTATGAAACGTTTTATTGGTAATAATGGGCGCATTGTAGTCAAAATAAATAGCGGCTTTGTTTTCGATGCGTGTGCCTATTGCAACGTCTCTTTTCTGCGAGATTCTAAATTTGACAAACCCATGTGAGCGCGGTTCATTGCGGAAAGAATCGGGCAGAAGAATGTTGTTGAAACTGATTTTCAATTCATTTTTGCTGACCATATCCCAACTGTATTTGGTGGTTGACGCATTGAGCATTTTAATGGTCGTGGGGTCGAGGTCATTACTCAAAGTATCTCTAAGTACGACAGTAAAAGCGGTATCTGTTCCTGTATTTTGAAATCCAATTTGATAATCTATGTCGGTATTGGGTTCAATAAAATGTTGGGCTTTAACGCCTTCTGGAACAGCAAATTTCTCATTCGGGTCGTAAGCACCTATAATCGGCAAACAAGCAACGGATACTGAGGGGTCGCCCGTTGCGTTTGTAAATTGGTTGACAAATCCATAAGAGAGAGCTGTGTTGCTATTAAGCCGACACCCTTCAACAACCGCCGTTACCGATATATTTCTCGGATTATTGGGTTCTTGGATTTGATTGACGCGCCAAGTGCTACCATTTTTGGGAAAACCAAGGGTTAATGAACCATTACGCGGTAAGGTTGTACCAATCAATTGAACGATGGAGTCGTTTCTAATTACAGTTCGTTGCAAAAATGGCGTCGTGGCCACATTCGCGGTGTTAGCAATGACAAAACGAACGGAATCCGCATCACAACGCCCTTGAATCGTCAAATTTGCCCCCGACCAATTGACGGGCAGTGTACAAATGCTGTCAGGAAAAATCTTTGCCGATGAACAAAGTGTTTGATTGAGGTTGGTGGAATCGCCACAACGCACCCGTGTGTTAATCTCAAAACTATTATTTTCAAACACAGCGACATTTCCTAGATTAAATATCAGTTTTTGACCCATTCGACTACCTAAAACGGCGGAGGAGGAGATATATTCCAATAAAGAATCTAGCGTTACTTCAATACGGACATTTCTTGCGGTCGCTGTGCCATTATTGACATAACTGACGGATAAATAATTATCACTAAAACAGCGTCTTAAACGATTTCCTGTCATATCAACGGACATTGCGGGGCAATTGATGGGGCCTGTTACCAATAAATCTATTGTTGTTGCCGTATCTGTTCGCAAAGCAGGGGCAACTTGAAGCGGGTAACAGTTTTTCCATATCTTGTTATTGTACGGTAAAGCGGATAGTGTGGTTGGAATGGAATCAACGCCTAAACGAAAACGCCCTAATGAATCTGTGTGTATCGAATACGTCTCATTATTGGCACCTACTGCCTGAACGTACCAGTTTTTCAATACAGGATTATCTCTAACAATTGTACAATTTTCAGCATAACGCACGCGGCCAGTAATATCGCCTCGTGATTTTCCGTCTCCATTTGTTTTAATTAAACGCAACCTATAATTATTGGCACTGTCAACGGATAAGCTGTTGAGCAAAAGACCATTGTCGGGTGTCGTGATTATGTCATATATGCCCGTGCGGTCGTCCCCAACACGTCTATTCCAGAGCAATTGGCCTGAACTATCCACTTTGGCAACATGATTTTCAACACCCTCACCAATGACAATACCATTATCCTTAGTGGGTGTCAATATTATATGTCCGAAGAAATGAGGTGCTATCGGAGCGGGTACTGTCCATTGATTACGCATCAGTGCGTCATATTTAGTTAGCCCAAAAGCATCATACACGATTACTCCGTTGTCAGCCGTTGTTGCTAAGGCAACGTAGTGATATGCTAACTCTAATATGGGAATATCGTTTCCTGTTTGTGGGTTTATTTTTATCAGATAAACCTTATCGGGAGATATTCTAGTAAGAATGGCAAGGATACTTTTATCCGTTTTCTCAAAAAAAGCATCGTGTCTGATAGCCCCTTCAATTCTTTTGCGCCAAATCGTATCGCCATCCGCAGTCAATTTAACCAGACTAACACTAGGCGGACCTGATAAACTAAAATCATTCTGTTCAAGATTGAGTATATTGTTGTCAGACGTAACAAGCATTCTATTAAACTTAATGTCAGTTTGAGGTGTTGTTTTTTTCCAAATAAGATTGCCTTGTCTTGGGTCAATTTTTAACAAAGTGGACATTTTATCTAGGAAAAGACTGGCAGGCCGTCGAATTCGTTGCCTAAATTCGACCACAATTGAGCCATCTCTTAAAGAAGCCAAGCCCATAAAATAAGGTTTAGTATCTGAACGGACGATACTGGTGTCAGACAAATAGGTTTTAATCCATAACACATTACCTTCTTTATCCAAACGTGCCACTTTGATACCCAAAGGCCCATAAACCTCTGTTGCCCCAATAATGTCGCCATTTGGTGCGGATGCAACAATATCAAAATAGTCTTCTGAGTAACGTCTATCCCACATTTGCGCGTTAAGCAAAAAGGTAGAAGCCAATAGGCAAGCAACCAAGGCACATTTTTTTAAACAAAGAGAAGGACAGCCCGAGACGTGTGCTGTTAATTCATTAAAATTCATACAGTTAAAATTTTAAAACGTAGTGATGAAAAAGTAGTGTACATTGTCGTTGTCCCAATTCTTTCAGAAAAAGGGAGATTTTTCACAGCAACCCGCGTAGGTTGTCGATAAAGACTCTCGACATGAAGCTAAAAGGAAAATCAAACCGAGGTTTAGATAAAGTGTTTTTCTTAAAATTATCGCAATCGTTGTTTAAAAAGTGGAATACTGTAAAGTCAATGTGAAATGTAGGATATTACCCAATAAATTGTGAATGGGCGAATAGCCTATAACTAATTTATTATTGCTTAATGACCTTCTTTGCTGTTTCATACACGCCGTCGCTGATGTGCAAGATGTATAGACCCGTAGCTAAAGCGGAAGTATTGAGTTTAAATTCATTTCTACCCGATTCGATGTTTATCGTATTGTTTAAAACCGTTTTACCTAAAATATCCGTTACCCAAATACGCCCTTTTGATGTTGCTTGATGGGCCGTGAAAACAACGCCTAATTCTGTTAAAACGGGCGTTGGATAGACCTCTTGAATCATCAATTTAGTTGGGTCAGCGTTAAGTTCTTGGGAGAAAACCAAACTACGATTTGGCCCTAAAAAGAAACCCGAAAAGCGCGTGGTGTTAAATTCAACGTAATAATCACCGCTTGGCGTACTTTGGATGCTAGCAGGAAGCAACTCGCCGCTACCCGTTTGAACGGTTGCCAAACACAATGCCCCTGCGTAATGCGTCACGGCAAGCGGATTCGCACCGACAACGGCAAAGTAAGCGGCGCGTTCTCGCTCCGTGAAGTAAAGTCGAACGCTCACGTTTGTCGTGGGTTGATTGGTCACTTTAATCCCAATGTTTCTATCCAAGTATGGTGTGCCACTTGCACGACGGATTGTGCCTGTCAAATTGATAAAATAGCCGCCTGTCACTTGCCCTAAAACGTTGCTATTGGGATTGATTTCGGCGACAATAGCGTTGCCATCCATCAACGTATTCCATTTTTGACTATTGGCCGCGCTGATGTTTACGCTTGCAAAAGGTTGACAAACCGTAGTCGTTGTGGCTTGGGCAATCGGCACAGCGTTAAAGTTTTGGACGTTTTGAATTTTAATTGAAAAAGCGGCCTCTTGCGTCGTATCTGCTGACCAAACGCGGATATAATAATCTTGATTGGCTTCCGACAAAACAATCGTGTCCAAAATGGTACTATTAAGCGCGACCGTTTTGCACGCCCCCCTCAGTATAAAATCCGAACAAGAACCTGCATATACCGCATACTTAAAAGCCGTTGAGTTTGCCCCTTGCGTGAGTGTCAATTGCATCCGAAAAGGACGCAAAGCCCCCGTATCGCTGCGGAATTTATACCACACATCTCTGACATTTTGATTGGTTTCGCAAGGCAATACGCGGCTAGGGCTTGTCTCGGCGGTGGCGTTAGCGGTCG
This sequence comes from Saprospiraceae bacterium, assembly GCA_043720935.1. GTDB lineage: Bacteria > Bacteroidota > Bacteroidia > Chitinophagales > Saprospiraceae > JAAFJT01. The sequence continues at coordinate 2,067 of JAYSRS010000183.1, read as the reverse complement.
TTCCGTTGAGAAATACTGAGGGGGTAAAGGTTGCGGCATTTTGGCACATGTCGTTAGGTGGGTTATTGACAGCTATCACCTCACTCAACCGTATTCTAAAAACCCCTACATGCGTTCCTACTAAAAGATGATTTTTGTGAATGACCAATGAGTAAGCCTTTAAATTGGCTAAATTTTTATTGACTGACCGCCAATTGGGATTATTAGTCGTCGTTACATTCACACCACGATCGGGGCTTGGTATAATCACATTAGAGTCTCTAAACAACACCGTTTCCATGCCACTATCACCACTGCCAAAAGGCTCAAAGCTACGCGCATGATTTTTTGACGTGTAAGCTCTGTATCGTGTTCCAAGATAAAGAATACCATTATTAAAAGCCAATGACTTTATATCATCAGTGCTAGGATGCCCAAAAATACCGATGAAATCACCATTTTTGTTACATACATACATGGATGAAGCATTACCCGAAGCGGAAAAGAGCGTATCCTCACTTATTGCTAAAGAACCATAACGCGAGTCCATGCTAGATAAGGTATTAAGTGTCCAATTTTCACCATTATTAAAAGACCAACTTACTCTATCAGATGCACCCACACATATTGTATTGCCCTTTCTTGATAATGCATATATGGGGGTTGAAAAAACATGATTGCTGAAAGTTTGTCCATTGTTGGTGGACTTAAAAAGACCTGAATAAGTGCCAACATATACGCTAGTCGAATCCGCAAGTATTGCATTAATACCATTGTATGGTAAACCAAGACGCTTTGGTGTCCAGTTAAGGCCATTATCAATGGACATATAAAAACTATCACGCTGTGTCCGAGCGTATAGGTTTTTGCCATCGGACTGCAATGATTCAATAACATCAATTTGCAAGCCTTTATTAATTATTTTCCAATTAAGACCATTGTCAGTTGACGTAAAGGCGCCCTTTGACGTACCTAAAGTAATATTTGTTCCATTTGCGGATAAAGAATAAATTTTGGGCAACGTATGATTAACTCTTTGCCAAACATCCCCATCATTTTGAGAATAGTAGAGTTCATTATTGTCGTTTAATGTCCAAATATTTGTACCACTTACTGCAAGTTCTGTTACACCATAAAAAATAGAGCTTTGGGGCTTTAAAGTCCAGTTATTAGCATTGTCAGTAGAAAGATTCACCCTCCCGTTGCCGTCTAAGACAAATGTTTTTGTACCCATCGTAGCAACCGAAAATACACTAGAATTATTAAAACTACTATTATTCTTTTCCAACCACTGAGCTTGTGAAGTCATATTGGTGGATAAAAAGAACCCTCTAGCAGTACCTGCAATTATGGTTGTATCTAAAAAAGCGACAAATTTAGGTACGACAGGAATAGAACCAAGTTGAGTCCAAGTTACTCCTTTATCATTGGATAAAGCAACACCAGAAATATAACCAATAACGAGGGCATTGCCTCTTACGGCAACTGAATAGACACTAGTAAAAAGTCCTCTCAGAACCCAAGTAGCACCATCGTTTGAGTAAAATAACCCGTTGTCTGTTCCGATGTAAATATCATTGCCATTTTTAACTATTGCATTAGGGTGTGAATTTGTAATATTATTAATAAAAGTCCAACTATCCCCGTTATTTGTCGAAAGAAAACATTTATAAAAATCGCCTTCAGCGACGAGATTAGTACCATCCCCTTTAATTTTTACAATACCCGTTGCAAAGCCAGATGTTGATTCCCATTGGGCATAAATAGTTTTTGTAGAGCAAGTAATAACTGCGAGCAATAAAATAATTTTTTTCATTGAATAGAATTTTAATTAAAGTAAAGTAGTGCAAAAGACATCGTGTGCATACGATGTTAAGAGACGCAAAAGTATAAATGTTTTGTTATTTGAATAATGAACATTAAACGATTTTGAAAAAAAAGCGCAAGCGTAAAAACGACCCCCTCAGTATTTTTTGTTTATTAAAGTAGGGAATGCGAAATAAATAAAAGCGTATTTTCATACACACTGTTTTTCGCTGCGCGAAAAAGGCGTGCGTGGAGAAAATCTATCGGAGGCAGCTTGTTTTT